>CBFHBI010000223.1:0-5556 GCA_965653755.1 uncultured Blastocatellia bacterium | reverse complement strand
AAGCGCGACGGTCGAGGCGATGCAGTCGGGTCTCTATCACCGTTACATCGGTTTGGTGGACGGCATTCTGAAATAAATGATCGCAGAGCTGGGCGGTTCAGTGCGCGTAGTCGCGACCGGCGGTCTGGCGCCGTTGATTGCGAAAGGTTCGGCGTTCATCCAACAGGTTGACGAGACGCTGACGTTGGAAGGACTAAGGTTGGTGTACGAACGTACAATAAAGACCCGACCCGTTTAGAGGCGGGCGTTGCCCGCCGATCCCATGAAATTTGTTCAAGTCGCATTTTAACGGAGCGGCGGGCAACGCCCGCCGCTAAACTTATTTGGAATATTCTTATTGAATTACTTTTCCTACTTCTCAGAAATCGAAGACACTTTCATCCGGCGTCGCGGCAAGCACTTGATGCTGAGCCCAATAGACTGGGCCTTGATCGAAAGCTGGAAGGAGCGCGGCGTGCCGCTGCACGTGGCTTTGCGCAGCATCGAGCACGCGTTCGATTCATACGACGCGAAGAAACACAAACGCACCGTTAAGACACTGCTCTATTGTCAGGAAGAGGTCGAGGCCCAGTACGCCGAGTGGCTCGAGTCCCGCGTCGGCAGTCACGAAGTTGGCGATGTTGACGATGATAAATCCGCCTTCCCGCGCGCCACGGTCATTGGTCATCTCGATCGATCTCTGTCGGAAATTTCAGCGCTCGCTGAACATCGCGCGGCGCAACCGGATGAATTGACCGAGGCGCTCGATCGAGCAACCGCGCTGCTCTCCGAAATCAAGGGAGATTACGAATCATCGCCGCAGCCCGATACGCGCAAGCTGGAAGAATCTCTGACTGGAATTGAGCGGCTGCTCGACGACGCAATGAACCAGGCGTTGGGTGAAGTTCAAAAAGAGTCTTTGCACGCCGAAGTTGAATCGCAGCTCAAACCTTACAAGCGTCACATGGACCAACAAGCGTTCACGCTGACGCGTGACAATCTTCTGCGCAAACGAGTCCGAGAACATTTCGGAGTCCCGCGTTTGAGCCTGTTTTTCCTGCAGTCCTGATAAAGTAGTCTCCGAAGCCCGACCGTTAGGGAGGGCAAGTTGCGTGAGAGGCCCTTCCTAACGGTCGGGCCTCTGACACTTTCATGGAAGTAACTATCGAACGAATTCTGCCCGGCGGCTTCGGGCTCGGTCATGCTGATGGGAAGACCTTGATGGTGGCGCTGGCTGCGCCAGGCGATCGTCTGCGCGTGCGCGTGAATCGAGAAAAGGGAAGCGTTTGGTTCGCCTCGATCGAAGAAGTGATCGAACCGTCGCCGCTGCGCATCGAGCCGCCTTGTCCATATTTTGGTCGTTGTGGTGGTTGCGATTTTCAGCAGATGAATTACCAGGCGCAACTCGACGCGAAGGTTGAAATTATCAAGGACTGCCTGCGCCGGATCGCGAAGATAGACAGCCTGCCGGAGTTTGGAATCACTCCCGCTCCGAACCAGTGGCATTATCGCTCACGCGCGCAGTGGCAATACGACGGTGACCAAAAAACGCTTGGTTACTTTGAAAGCGGATCGAGAAATGTGTGTGATGTCTCGGAATGCGCGGTGCTCGTGCCGCAGTTGCAGGAAGAACTCGAAAATCTCCGGCAACGAAACGCGGAAGATTCCTTGCCTCCGGACGCAAAATACTTTCGCGCAGTTTTAGGCGACGAGGGCGTGTCGGTCAGTACAGGTGACAGAAGCGCGGCCATGCGCGATCTCTATCGCACAATTAATGCGGAGCGGTACGCGCTGAATGCCGAAAGCTTTTTCCAAACCAACGAAGACCTTTTACCTGAATTGATCGATTCAGCAATAGGAAATGCTTCAGGGCAGTTGGCAGTTGAACTCTACAGCGGAGTGGGATTGTTCACTCTGCCTTTGGCGCGCAGGTTCAATCGGGTGATCGCCGTTGAAGAAAATCATGAAGCCACGCAATTTGCGCGTCAGAATCTGGCCCATGCCTCTCTAGCGAATGCCGAGATTGCAAATGCGGACGTTGCAACGTGGCTCAATTCGGGGCGCGACGACAGCGCACAGCGGAGACGCCGCTCTGGATCGGCTGAAGCAAATGCTGCCGATGACAGTTCGATCCAAAGCGCCGTCATTGCCGGCGCACTTCAAATTGATTTCCTCTTGCTCGACCCCCCGCGCACGGGCGCTGAGTCGCGCGTCATTTCCGGAATTTTGCAATTACAACCAAAGCGAATCTGTTACGTCTCTTGCGATCCGCCCACATTCGCGCGCGACCTGAAAAAGTTGATCGCCGGCGGATACACTCTTGACTCTCTCACCGCATTTGATATGTTCCCGCAGACCCACCATGTCGAGACGATTGCGAAACTGACTGCACCTTAGATTCATGAGCGTTTCCTCCCCAGCGCGATTCGCAAAACAGCCGTTAGTCCCAATCGCGTTATCGTTTGCTCTCGGCATCCTCGCTTATCACGCGTTCGCGAATCCTAAGTTGGCAGTGTCTGCGGTTCTCTGTGCCCTGGTTTTGTGCTTGTGCGCCAGTCGCGTTTACCGACGAGTCTCCACGATCGCCGTCGTCTGCTTGCTGGTCTCGTTTTGGTGTGCCGGTTATGTCGCGGCATTCATCGAAAGCCGCAGCGTTTCGACCGACCGCCTGGTGCGATTGTTTGAGGAGGGAGTGGTGACGCTCGATGCGCCGGTTGAACTTACTGGACGATTGGAGGGTGAGCCGGAATCGGCGCCGGGTGGAATTTATCTAAACCTCGTCCCGGAAGAAATTCGATCGCGGGGAGTTGAGCGGTCAGCGACAGGCAATGTTCTTTTGCTAGCACATCTGAGCGATCAATCAGTGCAGAAAGAATACGACGCCTTGCAACTTCACCACGGCGCGCGCATTCGCGTGATGACAGAGTTGGATCGCGATGATGATTATCGAAATCCGGGCGTGATGCCTTTTACAGAATATCTCGAGCGCAAGAATTACGACGCGACCGGTGTGATCAAGAGCCCTTTGCTGATAGAGCGGCTGCCGGATGCGCGAGTGTTTCTGCCTGAGGCCTGGGTTTACGATTGGCGAGCGCGCGTGGAAAGAGAGTTCGATCATCATTTCTCGCCAGAAACGGCCGGCATCCTGGACGCGGCGCTGCTTGGCAACCGCAACAAAATCTCGCGCGACGTCGCTGATCGCTTTCGCGAAGGCGGTACTTTTCACGTGCTGGTGATCGCCGGACTGCACATTGGCTTCATTGCCGGCCTGCTGTTTCTGCTGATGCGACGAGTGACGCGAAACCGCGGGATTCAATTCCTTTCAGTCGTCACGATCGTCTTCGTTTATTCGCTGGCAGTCGGTGCGCAAATTCCGGTGGTTCGCGCTGCGCTGGTTTTCAGTCTCGGCATCTTTGCGCCGCTGGTTTGGCGGCGGGCAAATTCGCTGAACATCATCGCCGGCGCCTCGCTCGTACTACTCGTGTGGCGGCCGAGCGATCTTTTCGATCCTTCGTTTCAGCTTACCTTTCTTTCAGTGGTTTCGATCGTGGCGATCGCCATGCCGATCATCACGAAAATGCAGGCGGTTGGATCGTGGCGCCCCACGCACGAGACTCCTTATCCACCGACCTCTCCTGCTTGGTTTCAAGAATTGTCCGAGCTTTTGTTTTGGAGCGAAAGGTCGTGGAAAGCGGAGATGCAGGCGTCGAACATCCGTTATCGATTATTCAAAACCAAATGGGCGAGTCGGTTGGAGCGCTGCCATTTGCAAAGGCCTTTGCGCTACGCGTTGGCCGCGGTGATGCTATCGGCGAGCGTGCAGCTGGGCATGTTACCGTTGCTAGTCATTTATTTTCATCGCGTCTCGTTCGCTTCACTCGTCCTGAACATTTTTGTCGGACTGGCCATGGTGGTTCTGGCATTCGCTGCGTTGGCGGCCACGCTGATTGCCCAAGTGAGTTCGAGCGCAGCGCAGCCGTTTATGTTTCTGGCGGAAAAGACGGAACGGTTGATGGTCCATTTGATCGATCCACTTAATCGCTTAGGCGTCGCCGCGATTCGCCTGCCGCATTATCACGGCCTCGGCGTCTTCATTTACGGTCTCTATTTTCTGGCGCTTGGTTTCCTGTTGTTGGCGCTCGCGCGTTGGAATCCTTTGCGCGCCAGTGTGTTTACCGGCGCAACGACTGGGCGAGCGCGACCTTCGCACGTCAAGTTAGCAGCGGCATTGTTTGGTCTTTGTTTTGGCGCGATTTTCTTTCATCCGTTTAGCGGTCCGCGGCCCGACGGTAAATTACACGTCGATTATCTCGACGTTGGCCAGGGTGATTCGGCGTTGCTGACGATGCCGGATGGAACGACGATGTTAATCGATGGCGGCGGCCGCCCGAACATCGATTGGAATCGCGCGGATGTTTTGGATGCGGATGAGCGATTCGAGCGCGACACGCGCAGCATCGGCGAACGAGTCGTGTCTGAATATCTTTGGTCAAGGGGCTTGGACCACGTCGATTACATCGTGCCGACTCATGCCGATGCCGATCACATCGACGGCTTGAACGATATCGCCAACAACTTCAGAGTCCGCGGCGCGATCGTGGCGCGAACGCCTGCCAGCGATCGGGAATATCTACGGTTCGCGCAGACTATGAAATCAGCAGGGGTTCCAATTGAAAAAATCGGCGCGGGAGATGTAATGCGTTTGGGCGACGTGGCGATCGACGTTGTGTGGCCACCGCCGAGTGACGAGGCGAACGCGCCGTGGCGTAACAACGATGGCGCGGTGCTCCGCGTCCTTTATGGGAATCAAGCCTTCTTGTTTACTGCCGACATTGAAAAGGAAGCGGAAGCGCGAATCTTGCAGGCTCAAACGGAATTGCGCAGCAACGTCGTGAAGGTCGCCCATCACGGGAGCCGGACTTCTTCGACTGAGAGTTTCATTGAGGCGACGCGCGCGTCATTGGCAATCATTTCCGTCGGCCGCACATCCATCTTCGGTCACCCGCACCGGGAAGTCGTCGAGCGTTGGCGCGCTAGCGGAGCGCGGGTGATGACGACTGGTGAGAAGGGTACGATCAGCGTGGTGACTGATGGCACACGCTTGTCGATTAGCACCTTCGTGTCGCCCTAGCGTGTTAGAAGCCCGACCGTTAGGGAGGGCCGCATTCCGAAGACGCCTCGACATTGTTTAGAGATTTGATACGCAAGCTGCCCTCCCTGACGGTCGGGCTTCTGACAGATTTCTTAGACGAAGTCGGGTTCCGCAGGCGTGTACTGTTCGATGGTGGCGCTGCCGAGCTTATAGGTCTTGAGCACGCCGAGCGGCGGCGCGTAGATATGAATCGTGATCAGATCGCGGCCGCTCACGTCGGGGTTGCCGAGCTGGTGAATGTCGGGCAATTCCGAGCCGGTGAGACCGCCGGCGCGCAGTTCGCGATGAGATCGGTAGTTGAGGCCCGTCTCCACGTTATAATCGAACATCGTTTCCCACAGAATTCCCTGCTGCACAAACACTGCGCCGTGCGAACCGTTATGATCATGAATCGGGGTGCGCTGGCTGGGCTTCCAACACAGCAC
>CBFHBI010000222.1:0-5557 GCA_965653755.1 uncultured Blastocatellia bacterium | reverse complement strand
GCCGCCGAAATGGTCAAGGCATTCATTTCGTCCAGCGAATATCGACAACGTTTCGGCCCCTAGTCGCAACTTAGCATCGTTATGTTGCTGAGTTCGCTTTCTAATCGTAGAATCGTAAGCGCCTGAAACGTGGGAGCGATAGACAGCCTCAGCTTTCGCCTCGCAAATAGCCTCATTGAATCAAACTGGAGATTTGCGGCCTTAATAATTCTTCCCGGCCGAACTTATTCTTCCCCCGATTAAGGTTTAGCTTTATGAATTTTTGTAACCGCCGCTTTGTCACACTGGGCGCGCTCGCGATCCTTTTTGTCGGCACGGCCATCGCGTCGCACAGAGTTGCTTCATCCTCGTTCGCTCAAGTCTCGAACGATCGTCTGCTCCAGCAGGCCTACCACGCGAATCAGAAACAATTCACGAAACGAACGGCAACCCTGGCGCAAGAACCTCAACCTGCCGAAGGGACGAAATCCCGACGGCGCGAGTTCACGGTTTATCGAAACGAAGCCGGCGAGATCACTTGCCGCGAAGCCACACCTGACGAAATCAAACAACGTGAAGGCGCAGATCTTTCAAAGCTGGGACTCCGCCAAATCAATCATCCCGAGTTCGACAAAGCGAGCGGCGTGCAAGCGCCCGAAGCAACAAACCTGATTATCATTCTGCGCGCTACGTCGCAGCTTCAACAGAATGCAGCGGCGACCGCAGCTTTCAATCGCGCGGCGCAAAATTGGGAAAACGTGATCATGTCGCCGATCACCATCTACATCGACGTTGATTACGGTTCGACAGACTTTGGGACAGCATGGCCTTCGGGAGTCATCGGCGCCACGGGTTCGCCGAGCAGGTCTTTCACTTATCAGTCAGTTCGCGCGAACTTAATCGCAGAAGCCGCTGGTGAAGGCAATGCGAACAAGCAGGGCATTTTCAACGCACTGCCTTCGACGACTGTGCCCACGGATTTAGGAAACGCGACCGGCGTTGATGTGTCAGATTCGAATGCGCGCGCGATCGGCTTGTTGCCGGCAACTGCCCAAGGCTCGGATGATGCCGCGCAAATCGCCTTCAATTCCAGCTTTACTTTCGATTTCGATCCCAGCAATGGCATCAGCGCCAACGCCATCGACTTTGACGCAGTCGCTACTCATGAGATCGGCCACGCCTTGGGTTTTGATTCCGATGCGGGCATGAACGCGGCGAGACCTGCGGTGTGGGACCTGTACAGGTTTCGCACTGGCACGACATCCGCATCGTTTCCAACCGCGCAACGCATTTTGACGGTCGGCGGTTCGCCCGATCCCTTGCAATTCGATTTCGTCCCTGGCAATTCAGAGTTGGGTCTCTCGAACGGTGGTCCTGACGGTTCGACTACCAATGGTGGCGACGGCAATCAGTCGAGTCATTGGAAGGAATCTTCAGGATGCAGCAACATAATCGGAATCATGGATCCGGCAATTCCTAATGGTTGTCGCCGGACGATCACCGCCAACGACATGCTGGCACTCGCGTCCTTCGGCTACAACCTGACGAACAATAATCCGCCACCACCGCCGCCCGCTTCGCCCACACCGCCGGCGAACGACAACTTTGCCAATGCGCAAATTATAAGCGGATGTTCAGGGACGGTGACCGGCTCAACCTTTGGCGCAACTAGCGAAACCAGCGAGCCAAGCCACGATCCGACCGACTCAACTTCGCTCAGTCCCGGCCACACAATTTGGTATCGATGGCAGGCGACTTCTTCATCGAGCACGACCATCACAACTGCGGGCAGCGACTTTGACACCATTCTCGCCGTTTACACGGGGAGCACGTTGAGTACGCTATCGCGACTCACTTTTAATGATGATGTACAGAATGGTGTGATTCGCACGAGCAGCGTTACTTTCAACGCTACGGCTGGAACGACATATTCGATTGCCGTTGACGGTTGGGGTGGAGATGTCGGCACAGTCAATCTCAATTGGGCCGCGAGCGGCTGCACTTCGCCTAGTCCCACTCCGACTCCGACGCCGACGCCATCATGCCCTGGAGAGACCTGGGTGGCGACGTCGCTTACTAATGCGCCGGTCGGCCGAGACGGCCACACCGCCGTCTGGACAGGTACAGAAATGATCGTTTGGGGCGGATTAAATTCCAGTGGCACGCCGCTCAATACGGGCTCGAAATACAATCCGACAAGTGACACCTGGACCGACATCACTACTACCAACGCGCCTGCCGCTCGGGCCGGTCACGTAGCCGTATGGACCGGCACGGAGATGATCATCTGGGGCGGCGGCAGCTTTTTGAATACCGGCGCAAAATATAATCCAACCACCGACACGTGGACGTCGATTAGCACAGTCAATGCTCCGAGCGCACGAACCTCCGCGACCGCCGTTTGGACCGGAACCGAGATGATCGTTTGGGGCGGCGTTAACGCGTCTGCCGGATTGAATTCAGGTGGAAGGTATAACCCAACCACCGACACCTGGGTCGCTACCAACTTCGCAAACTCTCCCAGCCCGCGGTTCGGCCATTCGATGATTTGGACCGGCACGGAAGCCGTTGTGTGGGGCGGAAGTGGTTCCGGAACGCTTCAGGACAGCGGCGCGCGTTACAATCCCGGCACCGACACGTGGACGACTATGGGCAAGACAAACGCACCGACTCCGCGCGCGAATCACACGGCGATTTGGGATGGCACGGAGATGATCGTCTGGGGCGGCGGTCCAACAAGTCCAAATACTGCTTTGACCAACAATGGCGCGAAATATTTTCCGAGCACTGATACCTGGATTCAGATCAATTCCTCAAATGCGCCATCTCCTCGAGCTGGGCACCGGGCAGTCTGGACCGGAATCGAGATGATTGTGTGGGGCGGCGTTGACAATAACAACAATGTGAACAATGGCTACCTCAACACCGGCGGCCGATACAAACCGGCTACCGATACATGGACTACAAGCTGCGCGACGAACGCGCCGGCGGCGCGTACATCATTCTCAATCGTATGGACCGGTCAGCAGACACTCATCTGGGGCGGCTCAAATCCGACGCGGTTGAATACCGGGGCAAGGTATTCGGCTCCGAATGCCATCGATGACGCCAGCTTTTTTGTGAAGCAGCAGTATCTCGATTTTCTCAATCGCCAACCTGACCAGGCGGGCTGGGATTTCTGGACCAATCAAATCACCTCGTGCGGCAGCGACGCGCAATGTACACAGGTGACTCGGGTCAACACGTCTGGTGCGTTTTTCCTCTCAATCGAATTTCAACAGACCGGAAATCTCGTTTACAAAATGTACAAAGCGGGCTTTGGCAATCTGGCGGGCAAACCCGTCGCGGTCGATCGCGCGCCATTCATCGCCGACACGCGACAAATCCAATCAACTCCCGGACAAGTCATCGTGAATCAGACTGGTTGGCAGGCACAGCTTGAAACGAACAAGCAGGCGTTTGCCTTAGCATTTGTTCAGCGCGCAGCTTTTCAAACGGCGCACGCCAGCCAGAGCGCCGCAGCTTACGTAAATTCGCTGTTCCAAAACGCCGGAGTCACGCCGACCGCAGCCGAAACCACCGCCGCGGTCAATGCCTTCAACAACGTAGGCGGCGGCGATACCGGTCGTGCGGCGGCGCTTCGCAGCGTGGCCGAGAGCAATTCAGTCGCGACGAAAGTCAACAACGAAGCGTTTGTGCTGATGCAATACTTCGGATACCTGCAAAGGAATCCAAACGATCTCCCTGATTCCGATTACTCCGGATTTAACTTCTGGTTAGCGAAGCTGAATCAATTCAACGGCGACTTCATCGCCGCAGAGATGGTCAAGGCGTTTATTTCCTCAAGCGAATATCGTCAGCGCTTTGGGCCATGACGCCCGATTTTCTTTGCCAGCGAACTAAAAGAGTAGTAGGCTGCCGGCCTGTCAGAATAATGCGGGTGGCAATATGGATTTTCGATGCCCCACCAGTCGCCAGGGTCGTCTCACACTGGGCGCACTTGCGTTGTGTCTCACGATGCCTGCCTCGCTGGTCTCTCGAGGCTGGCGTGTTTCTGATTCGCCCTATCAAAAACGCGAAAGCAAAATCGTTTTGGCCGATAATGTCCTCGCCTCGATCGCTTACAGACGCGACGTAGAAAAGTTTGCGGCCACACCAAAGACTCCTGACTCGATCGGGCCCGCTGAAACCAGCCCGTCGCTGGTTGTCAGTCAGGTTTACCGTAACAGCGGAACTCCCGGCGCCAGCTACAACGCCGATTACATAGAGATTTTCAACCGCAGCGCTTCGGTGGTGGACTTCAATGGGTGGACCATGCACATGGAGGGCGACAACTTTGCCGCCTCGCATACCGTCTCTGGCTCTCTGCCGATCCAGTCGGGCCAATATCTGCTCTTCCAAATCGGAGCCAGCGGCACGAACGGGAATGTTGTCCCGGCCGACATCAGGTTAAGTTTTATACCGACGCACCTTGGATCATCCGGAAGAGTGTATTTGGTTAATCCGAGCGGCAGTCCTTCTCAACCCTTATGCCCCCTACCGAATTCCAGCATCGGTGATTACTTCGCCTTTGGCTCATCGTTTTGCTTCGAGGGAAGCGGACCGGGACCGGCGCTCACCAACACCATGGCCGTGATGAGAAAGTGGCAAGGCTGTGTTGATACGGACGACAATGCGAACGATCTCGCGTTGGGAACTCCGAACCCGCGCTATCTTGCTTACCCACGGCTTTCCTGCGGCGCAAATCCAAGCGACATCAGTGACTTTTTTGTGCGCCAGCACTACCTCGACTTTCTGAACCGGCAAGCGGACGTCAACGGACTCGCGTTCTGGACCGGCCAGATGTCTTCCTGCGGGTCAGACGCGACCTGCATTCAGGTCAAACGCATCAATGTGTCGGCGGCCTTCTTTCTTTCGATCGAATTTCAGCAGACCGGAAATCTTGTTTACAAAATGTACAAAGCAGCATTTGGAAATCTGCCGGGCAAACCGGTGGCGGTGGATCGCACGCCGTTCATCACAGACACGCAGCAGATCCAAAATACGCCGGCGCAGGTGGTGGTCAATCAAGGAAATTGGCAGGCCCAACTTGAAACGAATAAGCAGGCGTTTGCGTTGGCCTTCGTTCAGCGAGCGACATTTCAATCGCTCTACAACGGCATGACTGCGACGAGCTACGTGAATAAGATGTTCACGAACACCGGTGCGTCACCCACGCCGGCGGAGGTGACCGCCGCGGTGAATGCCTTCAACAACGCCGGCGGCGATGCCGGTCGGGCGGCCGCGTTGCGCAGCGTGGCTGAAAGCAATTCAGTCGCAGCGGCACTCACCAATGCAGCGTTCGTGCTGATGCAATACGTCGGATATCTGCAAAGGAATCCTAACGAGTTGCCGGATAAGGACTATTCAGGATTTACGTTCTGGTTGGCCAAGCTCAATCAATTCAATGGCGACTTCATCGCCGCTGAGATGGTCAAGGCTTTTATTTCCTCGAGCGAGTACCGTCAGCGCTTTGGTCCATAGCCGTCACGCTTCGGCTTTCAACCTGTCCATAAAACAATGCGGCGAGGCTGAGCCT
>CBFHBI010000221.1:0-5582 GCA_965653755.1 uncultured Blastocatellia bacterium | reverse complement strand
GAGTTCGCAGTACGCGTCATGCGCGGCGGGGTGCCCACGACGATCACGTATCCGCCGGCTATGTCGGGAGGCACCCGTTTGCTAGAAACGATTGCCTACGACCCAGCTGGGAACGTGACCCAGCGCACGGACACCGCCGGTCGCGTGACGAGCTTCTCGTACGACAACGCGAACCGGCTAACCAGCGTTACCGATCCGCTTCAGCAAGTGACACACTATGAGTACAACGCCCGCTCGAACGTCACCGGGGTAATCGATGCGCTGAGTCAACACTACACATTCGATTACGACGCGCTGGGACGCGTGACGGCGACGGCCCGCGCCGGCATGCAGATGTCTTACGTCTACGATGCCGTCGGCAATCGCACACAGCGCACCGACTACAACAACATTACGACGAATTACACGTACGACGCGCTGAATCGTCTCACGCAGATTACTTATCCCGACAGCACCACCGCGACGTACGCTTACGACAAGCTTTCGCAATTGACGTCGGCCACCAATATCAACGGCACGGTCAGTTTCGTCTACGACAAGATGCGTCGCGTGACTAGCACGACCGACGTATGGGCGCAGGCGATTAGCTACGTTTACGATGTGAACGGCCGGCGCACGCAAATGAATCTCGGCTCTACGAAGTTTGCGACCTACAGCTACGACTCCGACAACCGGCTGACGAAGATCACCGACAGCGCCGGCAAGAGCACGAGCTACACGTACGATGCGGCCAGCAATCTACTGACGCGCACTCTGTCTAACAGTGTGGTGAGCACTTACACTTACGACGGCATGGATCGTTTGACGAGATTGAAAGACGCGAAGGGCACGACGGTCATCGCCGATAACAACTACTCATACAACAACGCCAGCCAAATTGTTCAGAACATCGACCAGAGTGGCACACATGTCTACGGCTACGACGCCCTTGATCGATTGACCTCGGCGAGTTATCCAGCGACTGGAAACGAAAGCTACGCCTACGACGCAGTTGGCAATCGGACCTCGTCACAGCGCAGTTCGAGCTACAGTTATCAACCATTCAACCGGTTAACGAACACTGATTCGGCTAGTTACCTCTACGACAACAACGGCAACTTGATTTCCAAGTCGGATTCTACTGGCGTGACTTCATTAACATGGGACTTTGAGAATCGATTGACGCAGGTCTCCACCCCAAGTTCCGGCGGAGTGACTTACAAGTACGACACCGTCGGTCGCCGCATTCAGCGCGCGCCGTCGAGCGGCACGTCGACAAACTTTAGCTACGACGGCGCGGATGTCGTGCGTGATAAGAACTCCGACACGACTCAAGTCGATTATCTGAACGGACCCGGCGTTGATAACAAGATTTGGCAAAAAGGCGCCACTCAATACTTCTTCAGCCAGGATCATCTCGGTAGCACAACCGCCTTGACAAACGCCAGCGGCGTTCTGGTGGAACGTGAGACTTACGATGCTTATGGAACTACAAATGGCACCGCACTGACTCGATACGGCTACACAGGCCGCGAACGAGATGCAGTCACAGGTTTCATGTATTACCGTGCGCGCTGGTATGACTCGGGAGTAGGGAGGTTCATCTCCGAGGACCCGATCTCATTAGCTGGCGGAATCAATCAGTTTAGGTATGTTGGAAATGACCCTCAAAACCTTATAGATCCGTCAGGTCTTTACGAGATCGATGTTCACTATTACTTGACTTATTATCTTCTTCGAATGAACAAGTGTTTCACAGAAGCGGAAGCACGACTCATTGCTGACGCAGATCAGGCGACCGATGAGAATCCTGAAACGTCACCTGAGTTGGGAAGAAATTTCCCGGATCTCTGGAACCCTGACCACAACGCGCAGCGTAAAAACGCAAAATATCACGCACTGTCCCCAGATGCTCGCGAAGGTCAAGTCTCACCTGAATTATGGCGTGACGCTCTAAATGGACGAACTAACTATGTAGGTTTTGGAAGAGCTTTACATTACCTACAGGATACTTACAGTCATGCCGGTTATACGGACTCAACTTGCGGGCACGGTTGTCTGGATTGGCATTTTCCCGATAAGACAGCTAACGACATTGCCAAGGCGGTTCGAATGGCGCAGAGGACGTGGGAAGTAATACAAGATTACGCACGAATCAAGAAGTGTGGCTGCCAGGGAGAATGGCGTGACGCGTCTTGGGGAGATGTTCGAAAATTTGCTGAGGCTTATGGCGGACCCGAATGGCGAGAAATCAACGGTGACGAATTGTTGGCAAAAAGAAAAATACTCGGAGTTCCTCCGAGGTAGATGATCCACCAAACTGTGATCACTTCAATTGGTTTCGCCTTCAATAACCCTTCATTGCTGTCCGCTACAGTCGTGTCGGCGGTTGTGATCCTTTTTTGGGCAATCGCGATTTGGGCGAGCATGAGAGCTTTAAGACGAGAGCTACCGAATCCTCTCAAACTAATTCTAATTGGTCTTGTGGCCTTGCTTCTCTTGGTATCCCCAGTCGTTCTTTATGTTTTGGTGACCACGTTTATCTTGATTGATTTCAAATGATTTTGAACTGGCACAGCAGGGGTCCGTTTTTGATCTTGTTCCTCGTCCTATTCTCGAGTTCATGTTCAGATCCCATGGAACATGCGCATTGTGAGGATACGGAGATCAAGCGTGTGAAGGCTCCGCACGGGAAGCTCGTGGCGGTCATCTATAGCCGGAGTTGCTCAGGAGGTTCGGGGCTTTACACATATGCCGAGGTCGAAGATCCGTCCGAATTTATTCTTTGGCCGCCTAATCGGCATCCTGAAGTCTGTTTTCTGGTCACGCTGGCGGGCGGCTATCACCAAATGGATGTCGTGTGGAATGACGATAAGCATATTACCGTCAGTAGCACCGATGAGTTGGACAATCAGGGTGCGATATCTTCTCAGCATGTCCAATGCAACGACATTCAGGTCGCATATGACTTTAGATTCGCTCCGCCGCCGCTGAAAGAAGCGCCTGACAAAGAGACCATAGAGACAATCTCGACCGCGATATCAGAGACAGAAAAATGTGTGGGCAAGGACCCAGAACATACGGAACGTTTACGAGCGCTGATGAAGGACCGTCAGCATGGCGATGCTCTTGAATGGCTTTGCACGTACCTGAAGAACGAACATTGCCCGATCTCGAAAGATGTCCTTAGCCTGATTCAACAGGCGGCAACGTACATGCGCTCGACGAAAATGAGCTGTTACCATCTTGAAGATCAAAACGGCAGCGTGATTTCCCATTAATGCCGAGGAGTTACTATCTTCATTGGCGACTTCTACTGCCTGAACGCTTTTTGCGCAAAATCGCAATATTGGGTGTTCCATGGAGAAGTGCAGGTCGCCGATGAATAACCAACCAAAAAACTAAAGACGCCGTGGCGAAAATTGACACGGTAGAGGTCGGCGGTTCGAGTCCCTGCCTACCATTTCTTCTGGAGTCTTACTTAACTGGGTTTTTCTCGGATTGATTTTCTGCCACGCGGTTGGTGGCGAATCGAATGATTTTTGGGTCCACCTTGCGGCTATTGATATCGGGATGCTACGCCGCGGGCTTGGGAACTTCGTCTTGATCAACTCTAGCGTTGGAGACGACGGAGGAAGAAATGAAGATCCTGCCGGCTAAGGCTTCCTTGACCGCATGGTGCAGGTCTGAGGCCATGCGCCGCTTTATAACGTATCCCGAAGCGCCCGTCTTCAAAGCTGCTTGGGCGAAATCCACGTCTTCGTGAACGGTGAGAAAAATCACTTTGGCTCGCGAGCCGCTTTCCTTCAATTGCATTGCCGCCTCGATACCATTGACCAAAGGCATGGAAATATCGAGCAGGCAAACGTCCGGATCCAGTCTTGCCGCAGCTTCGAGAAACGCGCGACCGTCCTCAACGGTCTCAATTACGTTGAATTCAGCTTCGAGATACCGTCGAACCTTGTCGCGTATTTCCTTGTGATCATCTGCCAATAGGATACGAGCAGCGCGCACAATGGGCCTCTTTGTCTGGGGTAATTTTAAGTCCGCACTATCGGCGCTTGAAGCCAGAAGGTGGGCGACCGGGCAAAGTTAACGCTACTGATCCTAAAGGATTGCGGACTACAAGATACTGGCAAAAGTAACAGGTGGGAGTTTTTCAAAGCCGGCGATGTCGATTAACCTCACCGTTCGATCCCTCAACTATGCGGCCAGCAATTGGCTATTCATCGCGTACTGCACAAGTTCGGCGCTGCTCTTGATGTGAAGATGCTCCATCATCGTATATTTATGGAAAGCGACGGTCCGCGGCGACAGATTCAAAATATAAGCAGCCTCTTTCATCGAGCGGCCTTCCGCGAGCAGCTGCAGCACTTCCTTCTGACGCTGCGTCAAATGATTTGTGCTCTTCAGGTTCTTGAAATGATTGACGATTGAGCCGAGTACATCTTCGGTCATCAAAGGGGTCACATAAGAACCGCCGCGCACCACCGTGCGAATCGCATCAACCAACTCTGAGCCAGCGGAGCTTTTGAGCAGATAACCTTTAGCACCCAGGCGAAACGCCTCAGCGGCGAGATCAGGATCGTGATTCATTGTGAGATAAATAAGCTTCACGTTCGGCAGCGACTGTCTCAATCGCTGACCCGCAATCAGTCCATTCATGGTGGGCATACCAATGTCCAGCACAATCGCGCTGGGCTTTAATGCGGGCGCGCCCTCGACCAGCGCATGACCATCGCTGAAGGTGCCGACTATGTCGAACTCCGGCTCTAGAAGGTTTTTGAGAGCATCCAAAATCAACTGGTGATCATCGGCCAGGATTACTCGTGTCTTTTGCATAAATCCTCCCCGCTGAACCTCGTGCAGTTCAGCTTTGGCTGTTTATTGCAGCCCGCTCGAGCGGCACGGATACTTCAATCCGTGTGCCCTGCGCGGGTTGCGAATGAATTTGCAATTCTCCACCTACAATTCTCAGGCGCTCTCTCATGCTGATAAAACCTAGCCCCTCAGAAAGCGACGTTGAGTTCATTTCGAAGCCGCGCCCGTCATCTATCACTGCGACATGAATGGCGTCGCTCGATTTTCTAATGATGACGCGAACATGCGTGGCTCCGCTGTGTCTCACTGCGTTGCGCAAAGCTTCCTGTGCGATGCGGAAGAGGCAGAGAGTGAGTTCCTTTGGCAGCGCATTCGGCAAACTCTGCTGGTGCAGGTAAACGCGGACTTTGCCGCTAGCGTTTATCTGCTCGCAGAGACTCTTGATCGCGGCCGCCAAACCCAAATGGTCCAGTTTCGAAGGGTGGAGGCGATATGAGAGCCGGTGCATGTCGGAAGAAATTTCCTGTACTTGATTCTGCAGACTCTCGAATCGGCGCCGCAGTTTGACTGAACCGCTGACGGCTTGGGCAATCTGTTCAAGTTCGATCGAAAGCAGGGCCATTCTTTGACTTAGATCGTCGTGTAGTTCGCGCGCGACTCGGCTGCGCTCCTCCTCCTGGGCTTCGATCAGTCGGCCACTGGCATCGCGCAGAGCGGCCTCGGCCTGACGCGAGCGCGTTACATCAATGGAAAAGCCGCGAATCATGATCGGCTGACCCTGC
>CBFHBI010000220.1:0-5600 GCA_965653755.1 uncultured Blastocatellia bacterium | reverse complement strand
GTTGGGGGTTCCGCAGGAGTCGCTCGATAGCTTCAGTTGGGAGTTTCGTCAGGGAATGGCAGCCCAGGCAACGGAATTGGGCGACGTCGGCGAAAGCGCTCCGCAGACTTGGGAGAAACCGCTCGGCAGTTCGGATGTTCATGTGATCATTGTGGCGGTTTCACCTGATGCCGAAACATTGGAAGCAGCGGTCGCGCTGGCCCGTGAAACCTACCAGACGATGACGGGCATTGAAGCCCTCTGGCGGCAAAACTGTCACGCACTGCCAAATGAGACAGAGCCGTTCGGCTATCGCGACGGGATTAGCCACCCCGCGATCGAAGGCAGTGGTATTCCGGGAACGAATCCTCACGAGCCACCACTGAAAGCCGGAGAATTCGTGCTCGGGTACCCGGATGAAATGGGCGGCGTGCAAAAGACCTCGCCGGAAGTTCTCGGACGGAACGGCACCTACGTCGTCTTTCGCAAGCTTCATCAGCGCGTCGCCGACTTCCGCCGCTTCCTCCAGACGAATTCAAAATCTTCTGACGAAGAGGAATTCCTGGCAGCCAAAATGATGGGACGTTGGCGCAGTGGCGCGCCCCTGGCGCTCTGTCCATTTCATGATGATCCACAGCTCGGCGGAGATCCACATCGCAATAACGCCTTCATGTTCGAGGAGGATGACAAAGCCGGTTTGAGGACTCCGGGTGGCTCGCACATTCGCCGTACCAATCCGAGAGATGCATCAATCGCCGGTGTGGCGCGCATCCATCGAATGATTCGGCGAGGAACTGCCTACGGTCCGTTGCTGCCGGAAGGCGTGATGGAAGACGACGGTGCGGATCGCGGACTGATGTTCGCTTTCGTGGGCGCGCACATTGGTCGTCAATTCGAATTTGTACAGTCGCAGTGGGTCAATGACGGAGTTTTCTTTGGCGCCGGCGATGACAAAGATCCGGTGATCGGATCGAACGGCAGTGGCGGCAATTTTACGGTGCCGCGCAAGCCGGTGCGCCGAAGAATTCAAAGCATCCCGAACTTCGTGGTCACGCGTGGCGGTGAATATTGCTTCATGCCAAGTCTGAGTGCGCTGCGCTGGCTCGCCGATCTGAAGACGTAAGCTTTGGAGTGCGCCGGTAGAGCGAAGCGGCGACGGCGCTTTGGATATTCGCAGGTGATCTAAGGTGTCAACAAATCCAAAGCGCCGTCATTGCCGGTGCACTCCAAATTTGGCCCGGCTGCTCACTGCCCTGATTGTCGTCTGCTGGATCTTACTCATTACCGCCACTGCACAGAACCGCGGCGTCTACCCGCTCGGTATGAGTGCGACCAATTCTGGAGTAACACCGGAAGCCGGCTTCACCTACCTCAACCAGCTCCTGATCTACACGCGCGACAAGTCGAAAGGTGTCAACGGTGAGGTGTTGGGTACTGGGAGCAACTCGGTCGTGATGGACATGAACACCATCTCCTGGGTGAGCAAGAAGACGATTCTCGGCGGCGCGAAGTTCTCGATGGCGGCGACGTTGCCGGTCGCCCGAAACTCGCTTACCTCCGACATCAGCGGGTCCATCAGCGGTGGCGGTGGCTTTGCGGATTCTTATTATATGCCTTTCATTTTGGGCTGGAATTAATCGCGTTTCGCCGTGCGCGCGATCTATGGCTTCCTTGCGCCGACAGGCCGATACAAGAGTAGCGCGAACGATAACGTCGGCTCCGGCTATTGGACGCACGCAGTCTCTTCAGGCCAAACAATCTCTGTGACTAAAAACAAAAGGACTTCAATATCCGCCTTTGAGATGTATGAATGGCACACGACACAGAAAGGAACGTCTATTCGTCCCGGCGACACTTTTGATCTGGATTATTCGGTGATGCATTCCTTCTCGATAGGCGGCGAGAAACGGTTGCAGTTAGGGGTGGTCGGATATAACGCGCGGCAAGTTACCGACAAAACCGGGCCGACAATAACGCTGGAGCAATCGAAGGCGCATTACCATGTGAACTCGGTTGGTGTCGGCTCGAACGTGACGCTTTCTTCCAGGTTCAATGTCGGGTTTAAGTACTTTCAGGAGTTCGCCGATCGCTCGACGTTCCAGGGACATTCAATTCAGTTTTCAGGATCGATCAAGTTCTGATTATGTTGGATGTGCTCGTCATTGGGGGTGGCCCAGCCGGTGTAGTGGCTGCGTTGCGCGCCGGCGACCTCGGCGCAAAAACGGCGCTGGTCACTGAAGGAGAGTTCGGTGGCATGGCAGCCAACGATGGCCCGGTGCCCGTGCGGACGTTGGCGCATGCGGCGCGTCTGATGCGCGATGCGCGGCAACTTGGCCGCTATGGAATCAAAGTAGGAGAACCATGTCTCAATTATTCCGATTTGCTTGCGCGGGTGAGGGAAGTAGTTAGCGACACTCGCGCCCATTCCACATTTCGATCTCAAGTTGAATCAGCGGGCGTAGAGATTTACGAGAATGCCGGCGTCGCCAGGTTCGTCGACCCGCACGCCATCACAACTGCCAGCGGTCTCACTCTCCGATCCGACAAAATCATCATTTGCACCGGTGGAACCAGCAGAAGACTTTCAGTTCCTGGAGCCGAACTGACTGCAACGCACAGTGACGCCTGGAGTCTCACTGCCCTGCCAAAATCGATCATCGTGATTGGTGGTGGGGCTACCGGAGCACAAGTCGCATCGGTGTTCAATGCCTTCGGTGCGAAGATCCAACTCTTTCATCGCGGCCGGCGCATTCTGCCTACTGAGGATGAAGACGTCTCCGCCGCCGTCGCCACAGCATTTCGCGAGTCTGGTATGACGGTGCGAGAAAACTTCGGCGAGATCGAATCGTTTGAAAAAACCGCGACCGGCATCCGCATGCACTTTTCGAAGGATGGAAGCACTGAATCTGCTGAAGCGAAGCTCGCCGTGGTTGCGACAGGCTGGATCGCAAATACGTCGTCGTTGGATCTATCAAAGGCCGGCGTGGAAACGAATGCGCGAGGGTTTATCGCTGTCGATGACTTCTTGAGGACAACAGCGGCGAATATCTATGCCGCCGGGGATGTTACCGGCCGCCTCATGCTCGTTCCGCAAGCCATCCAGGACGGATTTGTCGCCGCGACCAACGCGGTCCAGGGTCCGATGAAGAAGTTGCTGGATCAACCGGCGCCGATTGGGAGTTTCACCGACCCCGAATACGCGCAGGTTGGCCTAACTGAGACTAAAGCGAGAGAGAAATATGATGTTGTCACCGCCAGCATCGATTTCAAATCCACCACGCGCACGATTATCGATGGCCGACCGACCGGCTTCTGTAAGCTGATTGCCGATCGCACCACGCGAAAGATTCTCGGCTGCCACGTCGTAGGTGAACGCGCCGTCGAGATTACTCAAGTGGCCGCCGTGGCAATGGCCGCCAATATGCGCGTCGACGATCTCGCGCAGGTGCCGCTTTCGTTCCCAACCTATGCCGGCGTTCTTGGCCGGGTGGCGGCAAAGCTAACCAGGAAGCTTAATCTCGACGTTATCTGGCACGGCAACGAAGCATGACGTGTAACTGATTGGGTGAGCATAGATTCGCTATTGCCAACCTGGTTCGCAACAACTGCTTCCGATGGTAAGCTAAACTCATCGCCACAAAATTGGGGTTGACTTTCTTTGGCTAAGAAGAGTGCCGGATTACTGCTGTATCGCCAAGCTGCGAGTACAAACGGAATTGAAACACTTCTGGTCCATCCGGGTGGCCCTTTCTGGCGCAACAAGGATGAAGGCGCGTGGACCATTCCCAAAGGTGAATTCGATGACGAAGAACCGCTGAATGCGGCGAAGCGTGAGTTTGCTGAAGAGTTGGGAATGTCAGCGCCCGATGACGAGTATCTGTCACTCGGATCGATCAAACAGAAGAATGGCAAGACGGTCCTTGCGTGGGCCGTCAAAGGAGACTTCGATCCGACCAAATTGACGAGCAATATGTTTGTTTGCGAGTGGCCGCCAAAGTCAGGACGCATGCAGGAGTTTCCCGAAGTCGATCGCGCGGAATGGTTCACACCTGAAGCAGCAAAGAGGAAGATCCTCGCGGCGCAGTCGCCGCTTATCGATCGTATCCTTGAGTTGGTGAATGGTTTCTGACAACGCCACGCGAAAACCGGTTAGGCTTCGCGCGGCGTTGTAGCAGGAAAGGAACTCGCTTTGATCGAACCTAACGCGTGGGCGACTTAAGAATTTCTGCCAGCGCATTCAGGCGACTTGCGTCTGCCGGAGTCTTCGCCGTGGCGGCGTCTTTCTCCAGCGCCGGCGCCATCTTCTTTAGGCTTGCTGTGTCTCCCTTATCGATCGCAGTTCGCAGGGAAGTGATTCGCTCGGCTGATAGACCTTGCGATCGCTCCAATTGATCGATGTAGGCCTTCGCCACCGTGAGGTTCTTCGGCCAGACAATCTTCTGCTGGTTCTGCACATTCAACTCCGCGACCTTAACAGTCTTCGCGGCGTCGATTTCGTTCTGTGTCAGGAATTTTGTCGGCGTCAATTCAAACACGTCGAGACCGCGGGCAATCTCGGAAGCATAGATGTTGCCGTTGTACCAATATGCCGACCAATCACCGCCGAGCACAAGCACGTTTGGATCGATTGGCCCGCGATCGAAGTAAGCAATCTCTTGCGGATGGGCCGAATCGGTAAAGTCCATTACCGAGATGCCGCCCTGATACCAGGCTTGCACTTCGATGTCGCGTCCCGGCACTGGAATCAGCGAGCCGTTGTGCGCGACGCAGTTTTCGCTGTCGCCTTGCGCGGCGGGGAGTTTGTAGTAGCTCTCGAATGTCAGCTTGTTATTTTCCAGATTGAAGATCGCATCGGCGCCCCACTTGTTTGGATCGTTCGGCCGGCAACGCGCGCCGAGTCCGCCACCCCATTCATCGGTGAAGACGACTTTCTTGCCATCATTCGAGAACGAGGCCGAGTGCCAATACGAATAATTTGTATCGTTCACCGCATCCACGCGTTTCGGATTCGCCGGGTCTTTAATGTCCAGCAGGATTCCATTGCCGGAACATGCGCCCGCAGCCAGACCAATCGCGGAATACACCGTGATGTCGTGGCATTGATTGGTATCAGCAGGCTTGTTTAATGCCGTGGTTCCGTTGTCCATGTGGCTGCCGCCGTTATTCAAACTGTTGATGACGCCGCTGCGCGGATCCATGAACACCCGTGGACTCGAAATCACTTTCGCGTCCTGAGGCGCAGCCAGCGGCACTTTGATTACGTCGATACGAAACAGCGCCGTGTTCGGATTTTTGTCCGGCGTCCCACCGGAACATCCCGGAAGCTCTTCATCCTGCCGCACGAACGAAGTCCCCGATACGTAGATGTACACGTTGTTCTTATCGTTCGGATCAAGGACCAGCGTGTGCGTGTGCGAACCGCGGCAAGTTTGCACGGCCGCTACTTGCTTCGGCACTTTGACATCGCTGATATCGAAAATTCTCACACCGCGAAAACGATCTTTCGAAGCTGCCGGCAATTGATTGCCCTGTGCTCCCGCGGGCGGCGGAGGCGGCGGCGGGAATCCCTGCGCACCGCAATCGACCCGGCCGTTGGCCATCTCGACCGACATGAACATTAG
>CBFHBI010000219.1:0-5603 GCA_965653755.1 uncultured Blastocatellia bacterium | reverse complement strand
CTTGTTCTCGACCACGACCGGCTGGCCGAGGCTGCCCTGCAGCTTCTCGCCCACGTCACGCTCAGCAGATCGCAATTCGTCAATCGTCGAACTCACGCGCTCGAGCGCCGGCGATTCCGGAACGAGCCCCGCCGCCGCATTTGAAATCTGGAATTTGAAATCTGGAATTGTCATCTGCGTAATCTGCGCAATCTGCGGATAAATCCCCCGCTCCTATCGCGCAAACACATTCCCAAACCGCGCCGCTTCAAACGTCCACTGCGCCGCCAGCACGATTGCCATCACGACTGATACCACCAACGACAAAGATCCAATCCAAATCACCGCCGTGCGCCACTTGAAAGGCTGAGTCACACTCAGCATGTACTGAAAGTTCCCTGCGCCCTGCAAAATGAGGAGAAAACAAACCGCATACATGAGATAGCTGAGCATCGCCTCTACTCGCTCCGAAACATGCGTCCCGTCCGCTCGAAATTCCGACCTAGCCAAAACCCCGCCAACAAGCCGATAGTGGCGCCAAGAATGGCGGCGCAGAACAGTAGAAAAAAGAATTCAGCCATGATCGTTAGATCGTCGTTACGCGGGAACCAACGCGCTGTCGCCGATCCACGCTTCGACTTGACGGCCGTCAGCCGCGCGATAGCGGAGAAGATAAGAGTCTTCTGCATTAGCGAACTCCGCGCGGCCAATCACAACCCCCGTTTCGTTGGAAAGATTTAGTGCTGCGGTGTCTCCCAGGTTGAATTTGAATTCGTGCATGATTCTCCTTTTGAAATAACCCCGCATCGCCGCCTCCATGCTGGACGGCGATGCGGGATAAGTAAGAGCAGGGTCGAGCCGTCCACCACCGCTCTCAACCTCGCGCCCGGAATTGCTTTCGCTATGCCCGCCCAGGCCTACCGTGCAACGCAAGACGCGATTCTTCGTTTAGCCGGATCTATCCAACGGCATATTCAAAACTTCGCCGCCGGCTTCCAAACCTCGCGCGCGCACCAAGTCGAGCATCTCGCGAAACGCCGCGATCGCTTCGACTATTTCTTTCTCGACGTTGCCCGGGTCCTTGTTCTCGAGTTCTGCCGTAATCGCTTCCGCGCTTTCACGCGCCGTCTTTGCGACCGCGTGGCGCCAGTCTTCTTTGGTTTCACTTTTGACTCTCGCCTCACGCAGACACAAAACGACGGCGCGAAAATCCTCATAGATTTCCTCGCCGCCAATCGGATTCTCTTCATAGATGGCGATGAATAGTGGCAGAAACCGCGTATAGCGGCAGGCCTGCGGATCGCTCATCATCTTGTAGATGGAATTCACATGCAGCCCGAGCCGCCGCGCGACACCCTTCACGTGCCCTTCAACTGCCTGCTTAAATATCTCGTGTGATTCCATCTTTGGAGCGCCCGCATCCGTGCGGGCGGTACGCAGGCATCCTGCCTGCACTTCACATAAAAGCCCGCATCGAATAACCGACAGTCACATCGACCGCGCGAATCGGAAACCCAATGCTTTCAAGTTGCTCTTCGACCTTCACCGGCGCCACGCCAAACTTCAGCGCCACAAAATTGACCAGCCGGTCGCGTTGCTCCGGGCTGAGCGCTTCGATGTCCAACTGGTAAACCTCAACGTCGAGTTCATCACCCAGATTCGCTTTCGCGACCTGTGGCGATTTAATCGGCACCGAGTCATGCCCCAGAACATGCCGCCAATCGCTATATCGCGGCGACTGCGAATTCAACACGGCTGTAAACAATGGATTGCTCATCAGTTCCCCGCGCAAATCGATTCGAGCAGACTCGCCTCCAACTCCGTCAGTTCCCATTCAGCCTCGACGACAAACAGCATTCCTGAAATCCGCCGCATCAAGAACGGATCCACCGGATATGCTTCCCACGCCTTTACTTCAAACAGAATGTGGTAATTGTGAAGGCCAAACTTCGGACGGAGATCGGGAGGGATATGCGGGACTGCCGACTTCAGACCGGTCTTTTCGAATAGATCGGATGCCGGCAAATCCAATCGTATGCGAACGTCTTTGACGTAATCATTCCAGGAATGACGATCGGAAAACTTTAGTCCATAATTTAGTCCGGGCATCGACCATTTCAGACAAAACACCGTCGGCCAATCCGCGCGCGCTATCGCCAGCCGCGGCTGCTTTAATTCATTCAGGCCGACTTGCTTGAACGCATTGAGCAGATTGAGAACGCGCGCCCCTTTCGAGACGGCCGCATACAGCGATTGCAGCTTCGCATCCTCCGGCACGCGCTTCTTTTCCTGTACGCGCTTATATTGATCCAATTTCGCGAGTGCTTCTTCCTGCGTAATCGTGATCGTATTGACGTTCATAACTCGAAACCTCCCAAAACTCCGAGCGACGCTTCGCGCGGCTCACCCGCCCAAGGGCTAGTGGAAACTTTCCCCCAAAGTTCCACTAGCCCACCCCGCGCCGACGCGGGTATCGTTACGCCGCAGGCTGCAACTGGTCCAGCCGCTCCATAATCAGGCGATAACCGGCCGGAGCATTCATTCGCAGCCTGTTCTCTTCCCGGAAGCGCAGGAATTTTGCGGCGTCCTCTCCCTCAAGAATCACATTAACTTGAATGCGATTCTCATCCGAATTCGGCGTTTGCTTTGCCGACTTTTGATGTTGATTTTGCTTCATATCAATTCGCATCGCTAGTGCCGCTGGTCATTGGCACAGTGCCGATGGTCATGGCTTATACGCGCTCTAGAAAATCTTGTCAAGCAATATTTTCTATAAAACAGTGCCCATCGTCATCGCTGCCGATGGTAAATGTTTCGTTGCCCGGAGGAACTGACGCGCAATGCCTCGAAATGCGGCAGTCTTTCCCCTCAGCCCCAGCGAGGGATTTGAAGTGGTATCAAAAGGAGCCCGACCAACTGAGACGCTAGCGGAATACGTCCGTCGTAAGCGCGAGACGCATGAGCCCCCATTGTCCTTGAAGGACGCTGAAAGGCTCGCTGCACGACGTGGCTTTAAGATCGACGCCAGCTATATTTCGAAAATCGAGAACGAGCGAAAGAAGAATCCCGGTGCTGATGCTTTAGTAGGACTGCCCTATGCGATTGAGGCGCCACTGATTGAGTTGATTTGCGTGGCCGCTAATATTCCCCTCGTGGCGGCTGAAGCGCAGGACGAGCAATTGCTGACTTTATTCCATTCGCTGCGCGATGACGAAGAACGTGACCTCGCGTTAAAAATGATGCGTGCGCACGCACGCGCCCGGGGCGTCAAACGAGCCGAGATAAAACAGATCGCCGGCAAGCACAAACGTTTTGCATGAAATGAACCGACTCCTATCAGCTCTGACGATCTCAATTATTCTTGCTTCCTCGGTCTCTGCAATTAGACACAAGCATGCGTCGCTTCACGTCCAGGAGGAACCGCATGATCTGAAATGGGCCACGCGCGCCCTGGCATCTCATCTTGTCGTAGCCGATCGAGCAGGACTGTACGACCCTATTCCCCGCGCCGGCTGTCAGATCGGATGGACATCAAAGCCAACGCTCATAAGAACGGCTGGCCCGCGCCAGTCCGGAACGCGGACAGTTAATATCAATCTCGCCGCCATCGAACCTAACGTCCACGTCACTCGGGTCGCCGGCGATCGCCCGGTCACATTAATTCTTTTCGCTCTAATCGATTCCGCCATTACGAATGATTTGTCCCAAGGCGATAAGGATGGCGCTGAATTTACCAGTCAGTACTTGAAATCGATTGCCTTTCAATTCGCGGCCCAGGACGCGGATACCGCCGATGAACTTGCGCAGGTCATGAGCCGCGAAATACGCCGCTGTTCTGGCGTCAAAGACCATCTGAGTGGCCACTTATGTGAATCAACATTCCCATAAGTGCGGCGGCGCGCATTCGAAAATGCTGAACAAAATCGGCAATCGCAAATCGGCATTCGGCAATGCCTAGAGGCTCTCGCTCCGGCTCAATCATCATTGTCCCCGCCGTGCGCGGACTGCGCGGCCGCATCCTCGAGCCCGAGAAGATCTTCGTGCGGCGCCGCTACCGAGATCCACAGACCGGCAAGCTCCGCGAAAAGAAGCGCCGCGTTGAATCCCGCACCGAGGCGAAAGAAAAACTCCACGAGCTGCGCGACGAAATCAAACGCGAACGCCTTTTCCCCATCACTCATCACTCATCACCCATCACCTTTGCGCAGCTTGCCGCCCATTATGAAAAACACTTCCTGCACCCTCCCGATCGGAACGGCAACGGCTTGAAGTCCTGGCGCCAGGTCACGAGCACTCTGAAAACGCTGAAGACCGAGTTCGGCGATGAGCCTCTGCGCGCAATCGATTACGAACGCATCGACGACTTTCGCATCAAACTCGCCGGCACAAAGACCCGCGCAAAGAAGACTCGCGGCATCACCAGCGTCAATCGCCACCTCGAGCTGCTCCGCCGGCTGCTCAACATTGCGCGCCGCAAGCCCCTCAAATGGATATCGGAAAACCCTTTCGCCGACGGCGAGCCGCTTACCAGGCGCAGCAAAGAAGTCGAGCGTATGCGGATCCTCACACACAAAGAAGAAACCGCGTTGCTTGCTTTTGTTAAGAGCGCCGGCGATCGCGTCCACGCCCAGGCCATCCATTATCAGAATCTCTACTCCGCGCTCATCTTCGCGATCGACACCGCCATGCGCGCCGGCGAGCAATTCAAGACGCGCGTCAGCGACGTGCATCTCGAGCAGGAATACATCCGCACGATCGGCAAACGTAACGAGCGTCGCATCGTCCCCATCAGCAAGCGCCTCCGCCGAGAACTCCTGCAGCTAAAACCAATCAAGCGATCGCTACGCCGGCGCGCCCGAGCCCGGAGCGCCCGCATCCCTGCGGGCGGACCGCAGGCGTCCCTGCCTGCTTCGCGCGACGAATTAATTTTCGATTTCCGGCGCCCGAAAAATTCATTCGCAAACGCCTGCCAAAAAGTCGGCATCGATGACTTCCGCTGGCACGACCTGCGGCACACCGGCATCATGCGCATGTTGGAAGCCGGCGTAGATCCAGCAACGGTGATGAAGATCACCGGCCACACGTCCTGGACCACTTTCATGCGCTACGTGAACCTAAATCCCGAACTGGTCCGGGGCGTAGCTGCTAAAATGGATCAGCGGAGGAGGAAGCGAATATGAGCGACATTGATCAAGTCGGACTTTGAGGAAGTTAAGCATTTGCTCAAATCTGCATTGCACGGATTGCCTCGAAGGTACTCGGTAATCAAGCTGAGCCGTGAAACGTTGAGGAGATTTACTGCGGCATTCCCTCTGCGGGATTCCGAACCCTCACAGCTTTATGGACTGCCGATCGTTTTTGACGAACGCATCCCACCCGGAAAGTTCGCCCTAATCGATATGCGATCGGAACTTCACGATGCTGACGATGCGGAGGGGCGCGTGCCCCTCTAACCTTTCATCTTCCAACGTTCCCCAGCGGTCAAGAGTGGCAACGCTTAACGACAGCGAACGCTTAAACACTCAACTTCTCGATCGTCAGCGGCGAGCAGCGGTCGAGCCAATGTCCGCCCGTGCGGACTTCTAAGCAGAGGGTCGCAGGTTCGAGTCCTGCCGGGGGCGCCA
>CBFHBI010000218.1:0-5606 GCA_965653755.1 uncultured Blastocatellia bacterium | reverse complement strand
ATCCCCCGCCACCTATACCCCCGCAGTTTTTAAACCACACACACGCGGGGGGCCACCCCACCCTTCCCAACCTGAGAGAGTATTCAGATGTCCGTAAACGAGATAAATTGTCTGTTGCGTTAACACTGCCGGCTTTCGCGAAGATAAACCTGCACCTCCGCGTGCTCGGCAAGCGCGCTGATGGTTATCACGATCTCGACACGATTTTGCAGACGATTAGTCTGCACGACAAACTTACCATGTCGGAGTTGGATGATTGTCACATCATCTTGGCGTGCGACGATCGGAAGCTGACGCCGAGTGATGACAATCTCGTATTGCGTGCGGCCAAGGCCTTGCAGGATCGATTCAGTCCAAATAAGGGCGCGCAAATTCGACTGCAAAAAAGGATTCCAACTCAGGCGGGACTTGGCGGCGGTTCCGCAGACGCTGCGGCCGCATTAATCGGACTGTCTCGTTTGTGGGAACTGAATGTGACTACGCAAGACTTGGCGGCAATCAGTGCCGGACTGGGAGCGGATGTCTCGTTCTTTCTTTATGGCGGCACAGCGCGCGGAAGCGGCGTGGGTGAGCAGATCGAATGTCTCGGCGACGCGCCCGAAAAGTTCTTGCTGATAATAAAACCAAATGCGAACATCAGTACTGCCGATGCGTACCGTGCGCTGGATGAACGTTCCTTGACATCGCCGAACTCGAAAACTATTCTTTCAACTTCACAAGCGCCCGCAGATTCTGACAAAATCGATTTAGCGAATCTTACAAACGACTTCGAAGGTGTAGTTTTTGATTTGGAACCGGAGATTCGCCGAGCGAAGAGCGCTTTGTTGAAAGCCGGAGCTGATGCGGCATTACTTGCGGGTAGCGGTTCAGCAGTCTTTGGAATCTTTGACAGCGAAGACGCGCAAAGACGCGCCATTCAGGCGATCGAACTCGAAACTGGTTGGCGCGTCTTTCCTTGTAAGACGGTCGGGCGCGAGGAATATCAAGGCGCGTTCGGCGATTTAGCTGACGTTTAGAGGTGGACTACTGCCCGCATCGTCTTGAGGGCAGAGAAACCGGCGGGCAATAGCCCGCCTCTAAACGAGACACAACGGAAGCAGGCAGGATGCCTGCGCTCTCGGAATACTGGGGCGTAGCCAAGTGGTAAGGCACCGGTCTTTGGAACCGGCATTCGTTGGTTCGAATCCACCCGCCCCAGCCAATATTTAGTGAAAAGTGATAGGTGATGGGTGATAAGTTGAAACCCATTTCCTATCACCCATCACCTTTCACCTATCACCAAGAATGGGACCCACAGGCGGCATTAAAGTCTTCTCTGGAACTGCGCACCGCGGCTTAGCCGAAGAGATTTGTCGGGAGCTGTCGTGCGATCTCGGCAAAGCCACGACCTCGCGCTTCTCTGACGGCGAATTCAATTTTCACATTGAAGAGAACGGGCGCGGCGCGGACTGTTTTATCGTGCAGCCGACCTGTCCGCCGACTGATTCGTACTTAATGGAGTTGCTGGTAATGCTCGATGCGTTTCGGCGATCATCGGCGGCGCGGACCACGGCGGTGCTGCCGTATTACGGCTACGGAAGAGCCGACAAGAAGGACCGGCCGCGCGTGCCGATATCGGCGAAGTTGGTTGCGAATCTGTTGACGACGGCGGGCGCCGATCGAATCCTCACAATGGATTTGCATGCCGCGCAGATTCAAGGATTTTTTGATATACCCGTGGACCACTTGTACGCAGCGCCTGTGTTCATGAAATATTACCAGGAGGCGCCGCTGCCGAATCTGACCGTTGTCGCGCCCGATACCGGCGGTGCTGAACGTGCGCGCGCGTATGCGAAACGGCTGGATGCGGAACTCGCTCTTTGTGATAAGCGCCGCGATAAACCTAACGTCGCGGAAGTGATGAACGTCGTCGGCGATGTCGAAGGGCGCAACTGTCTGATTGTTGACGACATGTGCGATACGGGCGGCTCTCTGACGAAAGTTGCGCAGGCCTTGCGCGGCGCGGGCGCGGCGCGAGTTGACGCGTGCTTCACTCATCCGGTACTCTCAGGACGTGCCGCACAACACCTCGGTAACTCAGGTATCGAGCAGATTGTCGTGACGAACACGGTGCCGCTGAATTCAAAAGCAGCGGAATTGAAAAATATAAAAGTCTTGAGCATTGCGCCTCTTTTGGCGAAAGCGATCAAGTCGATCCATGAAGAGACCAGCGTCTCTTCGCTCTTCGTTTAGCGAAGGGCAAAAACTGAAAGCAAAGTAGCCGTCGCATTACGGCGGGCAGCGATTCAGTTGCCGGCTTTCAGCAGAGAAAATTTTGATTACGTTTAGTGTGCGGAGCTGTCCGCGCGGTCGGCGACTGAAGCGGGCAAAAGAGTTTTTGTTCTTCCTCTCCCTTTGGGAGAGGGCTGAGGTGAGGGACGAAGTTAGTGGCGCAGACTAAACCCTCACCCTAACCCTCTCCCAGCGGGAGACGGAACAAAGCAGGAGAGACAGCAATCATGGCAGAGAAAAAAGAAATCATAGTGAAGGCCACCCAGCGCGAGGGCCGCGGCAAAAATGATTCGCGCCGCGCGCGTCGCGCCGGCCAGGTCCCGGTCACGATTTATGGCGGCGAGGGCGAAGCCGTTGCCGCACTCGCGCCGTTGAGTGAACTTGCGGCGATCTTAAGGTCCGATACCGGTCGCAACACGATCTTCACGTTGGATGTTGATGGCGTCGGCGCAGCCGAAGTGATGTTCATCGATCGGCAAATCGATCCTGTTCGTTCGCGTCTGGTGCATGCCGATTTCAAACGGCTGGTGAAAGGCGAAAAGATTGAAGCGACTGTGCGCCTTCGTTTGACTGGCGAACCTATCGGCGTGCGCGAGCAGCAAGGCGTGCTCGAACAGGTCGTGCGTGAAATCGAAATCCGTTGCGAACCGCGCGACATTCCCGAACACCTCGACGTGGACGTGACGAATCTCGCAGTTCACGACGTGTTGCACGTTTCCGACATCCCGGTGCCTGCAGGTGTCGAAATTCTGGAAGAGCCGGACGCGGTAATCGCAACTGTCGGCGTGGTTAAGGAAGAAGTCGTCGAGGCTCCGCCGGCTGAAGGCGAAGCACCGGCCGAGCCTGAAGTCATCGGCAAGGGCAAGAAGGAAGAGGAAGGCGAACCTGCCGAACAGTGAAGGAAACTCAAGATGCGCTTTATTTTATGTTTCGCCATTCTGCTTTCGGCCTTTTCCGCGGTTGCTGCTCAGCAGCATAACGACGTCTGGCAAGTCTTTCGTTCGGAAGCGGATGGCTTTTCAATCGAAATGCCTGGCAGTCCGAAGGTTACTACGCGCGACCTGGGCAGCGGCGCGACTCAGAAGTTTTACATCGTCGAAGTCGGACAAGAAGCTTATCTGGCCAGCATGATTCAGCTGCCGCCGGGAGGAGTGCCGGCGAAGCCCGATGAGTCGTATTTTTCGACTCTGATGAAAGCCTACTGCGACGGCAGCGGCACGAAGTTGCGTTCGAGTCGCATGACTACCTGGGTCGGGCACACGGCGATGGAGGGCGTTGCCGATGCAGATTCGGCGACCCATCTTATCGATATGACCGCCGCGGGTGATCGCTTGTACCTGGTTGTTACGACGGTAGCGAAAGGCGAGGAGACCGGATCGAAAGCAGCGCACATGCGCGATTCGTTCAAGCTGTTGGGCAACTAGGAAAAATGTTCTTGATCGTCGGATTGGGGAATCCCGGCGCTGAGTACGAGCGGACGCGCCATAACCTGGGATTCATGTTGATTGACAAGCTGGCTGCCGAAGCGCAAGGGACGGTCAAACGAAGAGAATGCCAATCGCTGATCGGCAACGCGATCGTCGAAGAGCAACGATCATTGTTGGCCAAGCCGCAAACATTTATGAATCTGAGCGGCGAAGCTGTTAGGTGTTTGATATCGAAGTACGAACTTGGCGCTGAGTCCTTGATAGTGATCAGCGACGATCTCGCTTTGCCGTTTGGGTCGCTGCGCTTGCGGCAACGTGGCACCGCGGGTGGGCACAATGGTTTGAAGTCGATCATCGGCGCGTTAGGCACGAACGAGTTCATTCGTTTGCGCATCGGCATTCAACCTGAGCATCCGATCAGTGACGCCAAGAGTTTTGTGTTGGACGAATTTAGGCGGGCCGAGAAGGAATCATTACCGCAGATTTTGGAGCGCGCCGTGGAAGCCTTGCGCTCGGTGTTGCGAGACGGCGTTGCGAAAGCGATGTCGCAGTTTAATAGCGAGGGGCAAGGGGCAAAGGGCAAAGGGCAAGAACGCGCGAGCAGTTAGCTCTTTGCACTCGGCTCTTGGCGCAATAACTGGAGGTTTAAATTGGCAGAGAAAAGAACTTACGAAATGATTTTCATCGTCGATCCGGATACGGGCGACGAAGACGTGGTGAAGCTCAGCGAAAGCGTGCAGAAGATCATTACCGGTCAGGGCGGCAGCATTACCAAGACCGAGATGATGGGCAAGCGACAACTCGCCTACGAGATTAATCATAAAAAAGACGGCACCTATGTGCTGTTGGAGGTTGAAGGTTCGGGCGCCGAAATTGCCGAAGTCGAACGCCGCATGCGCGTAAACGATCAGATTCTGCGCTACATGACTGTGCGCGTTGACGAAATGCGGCGACGGGCTGAGAAGCTGAAAGACCGTCGCGCGCGCAAAGCCGCGAAGCAGCCGGCGAACGGCAAGGCCAAGGCTGCAGAAGTCGAGACCGAAAGCGATGAGGAAGAGTCAGCCGCATAGGGCGTCTGGCGCAGAGAAGGGAAGACTATGTCAACGAATTACGAAGAACGCGATTTTGGATTTGAGCGCGAGTACGATCGCACGATGCCGCGCGGCCCGCGCCGCCTGCAGCGTCGCAAAATTTGCCGCTTCTGCATCGAGAAGGTCGATCTGATCGATTGGAAAGATGTGAAGCTGCTGACCTCGTACGTTCCTGAACGCGGCAAGATTCTGCCGCGGCGCATCTCGGGCGTGTGCGCTACGCATCAACGGATGCTGGCGGAAGCGATCAAGCGAGCGCGCAACATCGCGCTGTTGCCTTACGCGGCTGACTGAAGGATTTTTGTCAGAAGCCCGACCGTGAGGGCGGGCTGCTCACGTGAGTTGCCCTCCCTCACGGTCGGGCTTCTGACACGACACGAGGATTAATAATCATGGCACATACACAAGTACTTTTACGTGAAGACATCGACAACCTCGGCGCGCGTGGCGAAATCGTGCGCGTGAAGGCCGGGTATGCGCGCAATTATTTGCTGCCACGCAATCTGGCAGTCGAGGCGACGGCCAACAACGTGCGCCAGATCGAAGGCGAGAAGGCAGCGTTGGCCAAGCGCGAAGCCAAAGAGCGCTCGACGGCTGAATTGCAAGCTTCGCAATTGCAGAAGCTGACGCTGAAGTTTGAACGGAAAGTTGGCGAGGCCGGCGTGCTCTACGGCTCAGTCACTTCGATGGACATCGCGCACGAGCTGCAGAGCCAGGGCTACGAAATCGATCGCCGCAAGATCGTGCTACGCGAACCCATCAAACGCTTCGGCAATTACACCGTGCCGGTGTGCCTGCATAGGGACGTGACGGTCGA
>CBFHBI010000217.1:0-5608 GCA_965653755.1 uncultured Blastocatellia bacterium | reverse complement strand
TAAAATCGTAGTACGTGCGAATGGCTTGAATCTGCTGCAGCGTGTCTTTCAGCGCGCGCCAATCCCACAAACGAATGTTATCCAGCGTCGCGCGATTGCTCTGCAGATCGGAACCATCGAGTGTGGTATTCGCTTCAAAATTTCTCTGCTCGATTTTTTCGATGCCATACGCTGCGCGAGTGGCGGCGATGTTATTTGTGATATAGGGCGTCTCGCGCCCCAACTCGTTCGGTTTGACGATGAAACTCGTGACATAAGCCGGGATGATGATCGTGCCGACGACGTACACCGCGATTGGAATAGCCAGCGCGACGATCAGAAGTCGTAATTTTCTAAACCCAAAGCCGTTGACGAGACAGATTAGCGCCGACACGATTAGCGCAATGGCGACCCAGAAGTACGCAGGCAGCAAGTGATGAGCTTCGACATAGCTGACGCCGGAAAAAATCTGATGGTCTTCCCAAAGGTATGGATAGCGCGAGAGCAGAAAGCGCCAGGCCAAAACGATCAGCCAGCAGGCCAGCGGAATCGAGACCGTAGCGAAGCTGGTGCGACGCGCCGTGGCCGAGTCGCCCGACTTTGAAAGTCCCTGCTGCGTCATTGCCAGCGCCGCATAAATAATCGCCCCGACCATCGCGATGAACGCGAGCGCGAGCACCCACGAACTAATCGCGTCATAGACCGGCAGCGTGAATAAATAAAATCCGACGGGCTTCCCAAAAATTGGATCGGTCTGATTTGTAGGCGCCTGATGAAAATAGAGGGCAAAGCTGCGCCATGATTCGCGCATCCCAAAGCCGAAGACCAGTCCGGTGATGATTGAAACGATCCAGGCCAACGGCCGCAGCAAACGGCCGGGCGAAAAGTTGACGGGCTGTTGATTAATAAAGACGGTGCGGCGGTCGAAGGTGAATGAACCGAACGCGCGCGCGGTCAGCCAAAAGGCGCCGCGGAGGATCGCCGTAGTGACAATGAAAAAGATGAGAAACAATTCGAGCTTGGCGCGGAAGATGAACCAAAAGATGGATGCATATCCAAGCGAACCGAACCAGGCAGCGGAGATATAAATTGAAATCGCGCGCGCGGCGATGAAAAAAAGAACCACAATGGCGACGACAACCAACCATTTCCAACGGCCACGTCGCGGTTTTTTCGGAGTTATATCAATTACATCGCCTTCTTGATCGAACTTTATCGGGGTGCTCATCGGCGGCTAGCATACGCCGAAACTATTGATGATCAAAGACCAACCAGGCTTGTGGTTCGTCTAAGAAATTTGGAGTGCGGTGGCAGAGCGAAGCGGCGACACCGCTTTGGATCGACGGTCCAAAACAATAGTGAAAGCAAAACAAAAACCATCCAAAGCGCCGTCGACGCTGCGCTCTGCCGGCGCACTCCATTCGCGTTGGCCTTGCGTTCTGCGCAATGTTAGACTGCCAGTCTCTTAATTAGTTGTAATGCTCGCCGAAGGAACAATTTTACAGAGTCGATATCGTATCGTGCGCCAGCTCGGACAGGGCGGCATGGGCGCTGTGTACGAAGCTGTCGATGAACGGCTTGATACGACGGTAGCGCTGAAAGAAACGCTGTTTGCGGAAGAGAAGCTGCGTAAGCAATTTGAGCGCGAGGCGCGGCTGTTGGCCCGAATGCATCATCCGGCATTGCCGCGAGTGAGCGATCACTTCACTGAAGGCGAAGGCCAGTTTTTGGTGATGCAGTACATCCCGGGCGACGATCTTTCCGAGATGCTCTCTGCGCGCAATGCGCCTTTCTCCGAAAGTGAAGTCGTGCGGTGGGCCGATCAGCTTTGTGACGCGCTCGATTATTTGCACACCCAAGATCCGCAAATAATTCATCGAGATATCAAGCCGCAAAATCTGAAGCTCACGGCGCGCGGCCAGGTGGTCCTGCTCGATTTCGGATTGGCGAAAGGTTCGGTTGGACAAATGACGGCGGTGACGACTTCGGCGAGCATTTTCGGGTACACGCCGAATTACGCGCCGCTCGAGCAGGTCCAGGGCAAAGGGACCGATCCGCGCAGCGACATCTATGCGTTGGGCGCGACGCTTTATCATCTGGTAACCAATGTGAAGCCGCCGGATGCACTGAGTCGCGCGGCTGCTGTCGTCAATGGCCAGGCCGATCCGCTGCAATCGGCACACGAGGTGCTCCCCACGATCGATCCAGGATTCGCAAATGTGCTTGCCAAAGCGATGTCGCAGAAACGCGACGATCGCTTTGCGTCGGCGGACGATATGCGGCGCGCTTTGGGTGTTGGGCAATCTGGATCGCTCAGCGAAGAGACTTTGTTCACTCCCGGCGCAGTGGCTTCTGTCGCCGCGCCTACGGTTACTGCCGAGCGGGAAACTCAAATGGTCGGAGACCGTACGCGACGCACGACCGCGCCGTCGTTTTCCAGCGAAGCACAGACTTTGGTCGCCGGCGAGGCGACAAATGTGCGCACCATGACTGCGAGCGGCGCAGCGGTGGCGCCAGCGGGTCGAACGAATTGGAAACCGTTTGCTGCGGCGGCAATCCTTTTGCTAATCGTTGGCGCAGGTGCTGCCGGATTCTTCGCGTATCGGCGACAGCACGCCCAACAGACATCGGCGCAGCCTGCAGAAACGCAAACGCAATCGACCCAAAACTCGCTGCCGGCTGATTCTCCAACGGCCAACTCAGCCGTGCCCGCGACGGAACTCAAGGAGGCATCGGAGACTGCAAAGACGACTCAGGCGAAAACGGACAAGCCGAAGACTGAAGCGCAGCGAAACGAAACGCCCAAGCCTGAGCAAAAGTCGGCCGAAGATCCGCTCAAGAATTTTCCGCCGCCTGAAGTTTTCGATCCGGAGCATCGAGGAGACCCAAACCGTCGCGATCGAAATCCGCCGCCACCGGGTCAGCAGCCGCCATTCGATCCAATGCGCGGTCAACAGCCGGGCATGCCTCCGCGTCAACCGGTGCGACCTAACGTTAGGGTACTTCCGAATGGCGGCCGAATCGTCAAGAACCCGGATGGCAGTACTGTCTTGATTAGTCCTGACGGCAAGACGACCGTCATCCCTGCGCCCGTCGATCGACGCAGGGCAAAGGGAAACGGTAACGACAACCGCCCGTAGCTGCCGTTTTCGGTTTTCTCGACCTTTCGGTTGGCACGGCTGCGTCGCGCTCCAAACAAATCATGAAAATAGATAAACCAACCACAGCGTTAGGCTTTCTCGGTCTGTTGGTTTTGATCTTTAGTTTGCCGTGGGCGTTGGTCAGCGCAGCGAGCGACACGCTGCCCGATACTGCGGTGCGCGTCGCCCCGTCTGCGCCCGTATTTGACGAGACGAAGCGACTCGATGAACTCGCCGCGCGGCGCAAGCGCGTGGCGGACGCCATTGGACCAAAGTCGTTGCTGGTGATGTTTAGCGCCGAGCCGCGCGTGTACACGAACGACGTCGATTTTCCTTTTCGCCAGGAGAACGATCTCTATTACCTCACGAACCTGAACCAGAAGGGCGCGACGTTGGTGATGATGCCGGGCACGCAATTGCCGGAGATTCTTTTTATGCCGCGCCGCAACGCTGCGGCCGAAACCTGGACCGGCCACATGTACAGCGCGGACGAGGCAGCGCACTTGTCCGGCATAAAAGAGATTTGGGCCATCAGTGAATTCGAGCCGTTCATGAAAGCGCTGCGGAACAGGCAGTCGTACCTGCCGAAGCCGGAAAATATTTTGATGACCTTGCATTCGGGCGCAACGCCAGGCGAGGAACTCACTCCATTATTCAAAGCGATGGAAGACAACCAAGCGACACTTTGTCTGATCGCTGCGCCTGACCGCGGCGAGAGCAAGGAGTATCGACAGGAACAACGCTTTGCCGATGATTGGAAGACCACGCCGGGCCTTTCGATCAAAGTCATCGGGCCGTTGTTCGCGGAAATGCGCGTGAAGAAATCGCCGATGGAACTCGCGTTGCTGCAGCATGCGATCGACATCAGCATTGAAGCGCACGAACGCGCGTGGGTCGTGGCGGCTCAGGCGAAGTGGGAATATGAAATTGATTCGGAAGTCGCGCGCATCTTCAAACTGCGCAACGCAGACAGTTGGGGCTATCCTGACATTGTCGGTTGCGGCGCAAACGCGACGACGTTGCATTACGAAGAAGCGCAGGCGCAGTGCAAACCGGGCGATCTTTTGTTGATGGACGTGGGCGCGGAGTACGGACACTACAGCGCGGACGTGACGCGCACGACGCCAATAAGCGGAAAGTTCTCGCCGGCGCAAGCGGCGATTTATCAAATCGTTTACGACGCGCAGGAAGCCGCGGCCAAAGCCGCAAAGCCGGGCGCGAGTTTATCTGATGCCCATCGCGCATCGGTGGCAGTGATCAAAGACGGCTTGTTGAAGCTCGGTCTAATCACCGATGCGAATTCAGATCAATATCGCCTGTGGTTCATGCACGGCAACGGTCACTTTCTCGGGATGAATGTACACGACGTCAGCGCTGGCGGAAGATTCGAACCTGGGATGACATTTACCAATGAGCCGGGAATCTACATTCGTCCGGATGCGTTGGATAATCCTGCGACAATTCCCATTACGATGTCCGACAACAGGGAACGCACACCGCCGGAAATAGCAGCCGAAAAGGCGCGTTTTATTGCTGCGATCAAGCCGGCTTTTGAAAAATACCGTGGGCTAGGCGTGCGCATTGAAGACGACATGCTAATCACGCCCGACGGGGTGAAGTGGATGACCGGCGCGCTGCCGCGCAGCATTGCCGACATTGAGGCGTTCATCGCGAGAGCGCGAAGAGAACAACGATAGCCATTGTTGAGGTGAAAATGCTAATGAAACGAGCTCCTGGTTCGAGATTCAAAGCCGCGTCAATCATCGCGGCTTTTTTATTGTGCGGCACGATAGCCGCGCAAGGGCAGCAGAAATCCGACAACACCTACATCGAATCCGCGACGCTTTATCAGCAGACTTCCGGTGAAGCGCGTGCGCTCGAGTATCAGACGTATCTGCTGGCGCGGCTGATGCTCGATCGCGATCTGCGCAATCATCGGATCAAAATGCGGCGGGCGATCATCGTCGATGTCGATGAAACCATTCTCGACAACAGCCGCTATCAGGGAATGCTGATCAAGCGTGGCGTGAATTATCCAGAAGGTTGGACCGACTGGTGCAATCGTGCGGAAGCGACGGCGATTGCCGGCGCGGTCGAATTTTTGAATTACGCGCATTCCCGCGGCGTGCGCGTTTTCTACGTCACCAATCGCAAGATCGCGGAGAAAGACGGGAGTGCCCGGAACCTCAAAAACGTTGGATTTCCTGAGGTAAATGACGAAACTCTGCTGGTGCGGACGGACACCCAGAGCGACAGCAAAGAGCCGCGGCGAAAGATGATTTCTGCGCGTTATCACGTCGTGTTGTTGATGGGAGACAACCTCAACGACTTCTCTGATGTGTTTGAAAAGAGCAAGACGGTGGCGACGAGGTTGGATGCGATGGAGAAAAACAAATCTCAGTTTGGCACGCACTTCATCGTCTTGCCGAACGCGATGTACGGCGATTGGGACAACGCGATATACGACTACAATTTCAAGTTGAGTTCGG
>CBFHBI010000216.1:0-5610 GCA_965653755.1 uncultured Blastocatellia bacterium | reverse complement strand
CGGTGGTCTTTAGTCGCCTGCCTGTGCTGCTGGACGCCGGCGTTGGGACAGTCATCGTCTTTGCACGGCCGGGTCACCGATCAAAATGAAGCGATAGTGATCGGCGCCAAGGTAACCGTGCGTGGTCCAACGGGTCTCGTCAGATCGGCGACGACCGATAGCGCTGGAGTCTATTCGCTGGCAAACCTACCGCCAGGCGACTACGCCATCGAAGCATCAGCCCCGAGTTTGATACTGCAGCCAGTCTTGAAGATCACCGTGACTTCGGGCTCTCAGGTCCAGAATCTTCAACTGTCGGTCTTCATTCCTGAGCAAAGCATCACGGTCGAAGACAGCAACCAAACCAAGATCAGCACCGAAGCGAGTGCTAACGCGAGCGCCCAGGTCCTGCGCGGAACGGATCTCGACGCGCTTGGGGACAGTCCGGAAGATTTGCAAGAAGCTCTGCTCGCACTCGCTGGTCCATCGGCTGGCCCAAGCGGCGGCCAAATTTTCATCGATGGATTCAGCGGCGGGCAAATCCCTTCAAAGAATTCGATTCGTGAAATCAGAATCAATCAGAATCCCTTCTCGCCGGAGTACGACAAGCTAGGTTTTGGCCGGATCGAGATTCTGACGAAGCCGGGCTCGAACAAATTCGGCGGCTCGATCTATTACAACTTCGGCAACCGTTTTTGGAATTCGCGCAACCCGTACGCAGCCGAGAAGGCGCCGTTCACGCTGCATGAATTGGGTGGCAGCGTCAGTGGCCCAATCAACAAACGCTCGTCGTACTTTCTCGATGTGCGGCGCGATTCGGTGGACAACGGTTCAATCGTCAACGCGGTGGTACTCGATCCGCAGACGCTGCTGCCCGTTCCTTTCACCGATACGCCGGTGACGCCGCAGCGACGAACCAGTCTTAACCCGCGCATCGATTATCAGATAAATCAGCAGCACACGCTCGTCGGGCGTTATGCGTTTACGGACAGCGACATCAGGGATGCAGGCATCGGCGGCTTCAATCTCTCGTCGCGCGGCATTGAGTTAAAGAACCACAGCCACACACTGCAACTGACTGAAACCGCAGTCGTCAACGCAACTACGATCAATGAAACGCGGTTTCAATTCAGCCACTACTTGAACGAGACCGTTCCGAATAATTCCGATCCGGCTTTGTTAGTTTTAGGATCGTTCAATGGCGGCGGTGCGCAGACGGGCCGCTCCATGAGCAAGCAAAAGAGTTTCGAGTTGCAGAACAATACGTCAATCGCTGCGGGCAAACACTTTTGGAGGTTTGGCGTGCGCCTGCGCGATGACCGCGTGTCGAACAGTTCGCCGCAAAATTTTGGCGGGACATTCACGTTTAGCGGCGGGAACACGTTGGCGCCGGTCGTAATCAATCCGGCTTCATGTGCCCTACCGCCCAACTCAGCCTTCGCTTCAATCACGTCGATCGAACGATATCGGCGGACGGTCCTGTTCCAACAACTCGGTTGTACGGCCGCGCAGATTCGCGTGCTCGGCGGTGGCGCTACGCAGTTCACTGTCAATGCCGGCAATCCTCTAATCTCAGGCAGCCAATTCGATGCCGGATTGTTCGTCAGCGATGATTGGCGAGTCAGTCCCGCATTAACTTTCAACTTGGGTCTGCGTTACGAGGTGCAGAGCAACATTAGCGACTGGAGGGATCTGGCGCCGCGGCTCGCGCTCGCTTGGGCGCCGGGAGCGACAGCAAAGACGGCAAAGCTCAAGAATGTCGTGCGCGCCGGCTTCGGCATTTTCTACGATCGTTTCGCTTTATCGAACACGCTCGCGGCAGAGCGTTACGACGGTGTCGTGCAGCAACAATACGTTGTCACAAATCCCGATTTCTATCCGACGGTGCCACCGATCTCATTAATCACCGCTGCCCAGCCGCCACAAACGATCCAGCAAATCAGTTCGACAATGCGCGCGCCTTACATCATGCAATCGGCCATCAGCGTCGAAAGGCAATTGCCGCATAACACGACATTGGCAATCACGTATGCGAACGCTCATGGATTGCACCTGCTGCGTTCGCAAGATATCAACGCACCGCTGCCGGGCACTTTCAATCCGCTCGTACCGGGCAGTGGGGTCTTTCCGCTGGGCAAACCTGGTCCGGTGTTTCAGATGGAATCGTCGGGTCTTTACAATCAGAACCAGTTCATCGCGTTTCTCAATTCGCGATACAACAAAGACGTTTCGTTTTCAGCCTCGTATGTTTTGAATTATGCGCGCAGCGACACCGACGGGGTTACGACCTTTCCGGGTAAGCCGTACGTTTTTGCCGGTGAATATGGACCAGCGGCCACGGACGTGCGCCATAGGTTTAACTTGAACGGGACGCTAACAACCAAATGGAATTTCCGCTTCAGCCCATTCCTGGTGATTCAGACGGGCCCGCCATTCGACATCACCGTCGGGCGCGATCTTGATGGAACGACGTTATTCAATGCACGGCCGGGAATCGCCACTGATCCGGCGAAGCCGGGATTGATTCAAACGAAGTACGGCTTGCTCGATCCAAATCCGACTGCGGGCCAACCATTACTCAGTCGCAATTTCGGACGCGGCCCCGGCCAACTAATGATCAACCTGCGCGTGCAAAAGATTTTCGAATTTGGCGGCGCGGGCGAAAGCGGCGCAGCACCGCAAAGTCCGCAGCCGGGCAGCGGCCCGCGCAATGCTCCCACGGGCGTATTCACACCGGCGGCATCGGGTCCCGCTTCGTCATCCGGCAGACATCGATACAGCCTGAGTATTTCCATGGCGATGCGAAACATCATCAATCACACCAATCCTGGTCCAATCATCGGCAACATCACGTCGCCGTTGTTTGGTTTAGCGAACCAACCTTCGGATGCAGGCGGCTTTGGATTTTCCGAGTCGGCCAACAATCGACGCTTCGAGCTGCAGACCCGTTTTACGTTTTGAGAAACAAAAGATGAAGATTGGGATCGGATCAGACCACGCGGGATTTCGCTACAAGCAAATCATCAAAGACTGCCTGATCGGTCTGCAGCACGAAGTGATCGACTTTGGCACCGACTCAGAAGCGCCGGTCGATTACCCTTTGTTCATTCGTCCGGTGGCATTGGCGGTGGCGAACGGTGAAGTGGAGCGTGGCATCGTCCTCGGCGGCTCGGGCAATGGTGAAGCGATGTGCGCGAACCGAGTTAAGGGCGTGCGTTGTGCGCTGTGCTGGAGCACTGAGAGCGCGCGGCTGGCGCGTCAACACAACGACGCCAACATGCTATCGCTCGGCGAGCGCTTGTTGACTGAACAGGCTGCGCTCGAGATCGTCCGCGTCTGGTTGGACACCCCCTTCGCAGGCGGACGGCATGCACGGCGCATCGCTTTACTTGATGAATAAAAAATGCCGCCGAGTAGCAACCCGGCGGCATCCATTGTGATTGTTCTCGCAGCTTAAGCCTTCGCTTCGAGCAGGGTCTTGAGCACTCTCGCACGCGAAGGATGACGCAGCTTTCGCAACGCCTTCACTTCGATCTGGCGAATACGTTCGCGGGTTACGTTAAAGTCTTCGCCAACTTCTTCGAGCGTGCGCTCGCGCCCATCGGCGTCCAAACCAAATCGCAAACGAATGACCTTCTCCTCGCGTGGGCTGAGTGTTTGCAGCACATCGCCGGCAACGTCGCGCGCGTTCGAATGAATGACGCGCTCAGCCGGACTTACGGTCGATTGATCCTCGATAAAATCGCCGACTTGAGCTTCGCCGGCTTCGCCAATTGGCGCCTCGAGCGAAATCGGCTGCTGAATCAGATTCATCGCCTTGCTCACTTTGTCGGCCGTGCTGTGCATGCGCTTGGCGATCTCTTCCGTCGAAGGTTCGCGGCCGAGTTCCACCACTAATTCGCGCGTGACCTTTTTCACCTTGTTGATAACTTCGACCATGTGCACGGGCACGCGGATGGTGCGCGATTGATCGGCAATCGCCCGCGTAATCGCCTGCCGTATCCACCAGGTCGCATAAGTGGAGAACTTGTAGCCACGCCGCCAGTCAAACTTCTCGACCCCCTTCATTAATCCGAGGTTTCCCTCTTGAATCAGATCGAGAAACTGCAAACCGCGGTTCTGATACTTCTTGGCAATCGACACGACCAGACGAAGATTGGCTTCGGTCAGTTCATGCTTAGCCTGGGCCGCCTGCGCCTCGCCCCTCGAGATCATCTGCCAGGCACGTTTAATTTCAACCGCAGAGACATGATGCTCGGCTTCGATCTCTTTCAGCCGTCGCTTCGCCGCGGCGATTTGCCTTTTCAGTTGCTCGGCTTCGGCCGCTTTAATTCGCGGTGCGTGGGACCGCTCGCTGTACTTCTCGACTTCCCGTTCGTGCAGGCGCACCTGCTTATGCACCGCTTCGATGGCGCTGATGAGGCGCTGTCGGATTTCTTCTTTCAGGCGCAACCCGCGGATTTCGCCGGCAATCTCCAGCCGCGTGCCGGCAAGTTTACGTCTTAGTTTCAGCAACTTCTTCGAGGGCTTGCCGCGCCTACGCTTCTGCTCGTCCTGAAACTGGGTTAACTCCTTGAGTGCACGGCGATAGAGTTTGTTGACGGTCTTAATTCCCTCGAGCGTCCAGGCCAGGTATTCGGGCGCCTTGTCTTCGAGTTCCTGTTCTTCCGCGTCCATCTGGTCCGAGAAACTGACGACGTCGCGAATCGGCAGCGCGCCAGCTTCCAACTCTGCGCCAATCTTCAGCAACTCGGAGATAGCAATCGGCGAGCGCGTAATTCCCTTCTGGGCGCGTTGCAGCCCCCATTCGATGCGCGTCGCAATCGATACCTCCTGCTCCTTATTAAGCAAGGGCACGCGACCCATCTCGCGCATGTAAAGGCGGACGGGGTCGGCAGCCTTGTCCGATTCGCCCGCGGACAAATCCAACTCATGGTCGTCGCCCAACTCTTCGTCCGATTCGGCCGTCGTTTCAGCAGCGGTTTCAATCAAAGACTCTTCCGTCTCGGTTCCAGCAGCAAGCTGTTCCAACACCTGGTCCAGATTCTCGGGAGCAACAGAATCTACGAGTACACCTTCATCTACTTGGTCAAATGTAGTTACTAATGCCATGTTTCTGATTCCAGCCTGTAATTGTTCAGTCATTGCAAATTGTTTCAAACGTTTTCCCGCGCGAATTGTTTCGCGGCTTCACTAGTACCAACCTTTTCTCTTGATTTACCACGAGGAAGGCGATTCCTTTGATTCAATTCTCGGCAATAAGGTTGCGTAAAAAGGGGTGAAAATAACATGAATCCAGCCCAAATTACAAGCGCGGCTCGCAGATGCAAGGATTGTGGCCGATTCGGGTCGCCAAAGGCGGGTCCGGCGGCCGACGAAGGCGCGCCAGTCCCTCGTCTCCGGCCCTACTCCAAGCGGCTTTGGCCGGCAAGTGCGTTAATGCGACCCGCTGCGACTAAATCAATCGCCTTTCGGCGTGATTTTGTCTAGCACTTGTTTCCCGTTCGCGGCGGGTTCGGTCCCCTTGCCGGCGGCGGAAACGCCTGCGCCTTGCGAATAAACCATTTGGCCACCGTACCAACCTTGAAACAGCACCATGCCTGTCGCCAGCAGCATCGCAATCAGATAAAG
>CBFHBI010000215.1:0-5612 GCA_965653755.1 uncultured Blastocatellia bacterium | reverse complement strand
CCAACGGCAGACGAGCGATGATCGAGTTGACGTTCCAGGTAGCGATCTTCATCACGGTAGGGGCAGGGCTTGTACCGGCCCGTCATTTCAGCACAGGCGGGCAGGGACAAGCCCTGCCCAAACAGTTAAAGCGTCGCGATCAACCCCGCCAACAACGCCCCGCGCGTGGGAATGTCGTCGCACAAAATGTGTTCGTGCGCTGCATGCGCTCCGTCGCCTTGCACGCCCAAGCCATCGAGCACCGGCACGCCGAGCGCACCCACAAAGTTTCCGTCCGAGCCTCCGCCGACGCTCGTTTCTCCCAAGTCATAATCGATCAACGACGCAAGCGCGCGGGCATGAGCATACAGCGACTTCACTTGCTGGGTTCGTTCGAGCGGCGGGCGATTGATTCCGCCACTCACCGTCAGGGCGGCGTCAGGATCAAACGGCGTCAGCGTCAGAATCTTGCGTTCCGTCCGCGCGCCCGCGTCCGCGGACGTGAATCGCATGTCCACTTCAGCGCGAGCTTCAGCGGGAATAACATTTGAATGCGTGCCGCCGTGGACCACATTGACCGTCACCGTAGTCCCTTCAACCGGATCGTTCAGTTCGTGTAGTCGCACGGTTTGCTTCGCCAGTTCCAAGACTGCGCTGACTCCTTTTTCCGGATCCAGTCCGGCGTGCGCGGCGCGGCCTTTCACGTCGATGGCGAACATCCCAGTTCCCTTCCTGGCTGTCTTCACCCGGCCACCGCTCGCGGAAGGTTCAATGACCAGCACAGCGCGCGACGCGGCTGCTTCTGCTTCCACCAGCGGCCGGCCGCCCGGGCTGCCGCTCTCTTCATCGCACGTCAACAGAATTGTAATCGCCGATCGCGTTTGCAGTCCTACCGCTTCGCACGCCCGTAACGCCTCTAACGCCAGCGCACAGTTGACCTTCATGTCAAAGATGCCTGGTCCATAGATGCGATTTCCGACCGCGCGCCATGGCCGCTCTTTGATCGAGCCGCGTGGGTGCACTGTGTCCGTGTGGCCAAGTATCAAGATCGATCGGGAACTGTCGCTCTTGGCAAACGCGCGCACGGCGACGTGCTCGCCAAACTCTTCGCCGGCAAATCGCTCAACCGAATTCACGCTGCTGATGCTCGACGCAGCGCTTGCTAATAACGACACGACGGCCGCGCTGCCTTCCTTGTCGCCGGACGGCGATTCCGTTTCGACCAGCGCACAAGTAAAGGCCAACAACTCGTGCTGCCGGGCCGCGAAGTGTTCGCGCAACGCCAACATTTTTTCTCGAGAGATTCCGTCAGACATTTCTTTCAAGAGCCAACTGTTTCCTTTCGCTTAGTCAACTGCTCAATCCTTTGGGTGTTGACTTCAAAACCGATTCCCGGTTTATCGGGAGCAGCGATCGTGCCGCGCGAACTGACCGTGACGGGCGGCTCGATGATGTCTTCCGCCCAGTAACGACTGCTGGCTGAAATATCCCCCGGCAAGGTAAATCCGGCGAGCGTGGCCATCGCGATGTTGTGCGCCCGGCCGATGCCCGACTCCAACATGCCGCCGCACCAAACCGGAACGCTGTGCGCACGAGCGATTTGCTCCACCTGTTTCGCTTGCGTGTGTCCGCCCACACGGCCGAGTTTCACATTGATGATTCGACCCGCCTTCATTTCGATGGCATGCTCAGCATCCGCTGGAGTCTTGACCGACTCATCGAGACAGATGGGAGTTTTGATCTGTTTCTGCAACTCCGCATGATCGAACATATCGTCATAAGCGAGCGGCTGTTCGAGCATCATCAAATTAAGATCGTCAAGCTTTTTGAAAAGCGGCACGTCTTTCAACGTGTACGCTGAATTCGCGTCGCCCATCAATTGAATATTCGGAAAGTGTTCGCGCACGCGCCGTACGATATCGATGTCCCAACCTGGCTTAATCTTAATCTTGATGCGCTGATACCCCGCACTGATTTCCTGGTCGATTTTCTCGATCAATTGCTCTGGCGAATCCTGTATTCCGATCGAAACGCCGCACGGAATCTCTGTTTGCGTGCCGCCGAGATGTTTCCATAACGGAACTCCCGCGCGCTTGGCTTCCAGATCCCAACACGCAGTTTCAATCGCAGCCTTCGCCATGCGATGACCGCGAACGCGCTTCATCAAATCGTAAACATCGGCCGCGCTCTCAAACGCAGCCTTGACGATCATCGGCGCCAGAAACTCTTTCAGCGTGGCCCAGGCAGTCTCGGTCCATTCGTCCGAATAGAATGGCCCTTCACCACAGGTGCATTCGCCCCAACCTTCCGCCCCATCTTCGTCAGTGACCCGCGCCAGAATGATCCGGCGTTCAGTGGTGCGCCCAAAACTGGTCTCGAAGAAATGAATCAGCGGCAGACGAAGTTCACGCAGTTCGATTGAAGTGATCTTCACAGTATGTTTTTGCAGCGAAGCCGCAATTATGCATGGCATCGCGCCTCTTGTCAGCCACCGGCAGACGCGTTACCCAGCACCGGCAGTTAGAGTTTTATCAAGGCTATAAAATTCTGTTTAGCAATCTCTACTATTGACCACGCAATCAATAGTTTGGTATAAGACGCGTTTCACTTATTGAGGTTCCGCATTTCCTGCCCAATAGTTGCTTCAGTCGCTAAAGCCCGACGTTGGAAAAGCTAACCAAACTGAAAGAGGAGAATCAATGTCCTACCCTGTCCCCAAAATTGCATCGAGACCGCTCGTCTCACGGCTCACAATAGCGCTTGTTTTTCTCGTCTTAGCGGTGGCGCTGACAATCAATCCGACGCTGCGCAGCACGGCAACGACTGTGACTGCCGCGTGGAGTTTTGAGAGCGTATCCACTACGAATACCGGCCAGACGCCGACGATTGTCGGTTCTGCGATTGCGGATTCGGGAGCCATAACAGCGGGTTCTGCTTTTACCTGTTCTCACGCGAGTTCAGCAACTGTTTGGAGTAAGCCTGCAGGAAATGCGTCAGTAAAGGCTTTGTCATCAGATCATTGTGGCGTCTGAGACTATTATCAGTTCTCGTTCAGCACCTCTGGCTATACCGGAATCAGCATAACGTGGGATCAAACCGGGAGTGGTACAGGACCGAGGGATTTCAAAGTTCAATATAGTACTAACGGCTCCACCTTCACAGACGCTTCAGGCACGAATAGCACCTATTCAATTACGAACGATAGTTGGTCGAGTAGTGGCAGTCCCAAGACCGTCTCACGAAGGACCCTAGACCTCAGCAGTGTCTCCTCGCTGAACAATCAATCGACTGTTTTCATCAGGCTGGTTGACAATTCAACGATTAATATTAATGGAGGCGCCGTAGCGACCGCCGGAACCGGCCGAGCCGACAACTTTACAGTGAACGGTACAGCAACGGCTGGCTTCACTTTAAGCGTTAGCTCGACTGGCAGTGGCACTGGAACAGTAACCAGCAATCCGGCAGGTATCAATTGCGGCGCGACCTGTTCAGCTACTTTTACCAGCGGGACTTCAGTCGTCTTAACCGCCGCTGCCAACGCCGGATCAACCTTCACGAGTTGGGCTGGGTGCGATTCTAGTACGGGAAATCAATGCACCGTCGCGATGAACGCGGCCAGATCGGTCACCGCAACGTTTACGGCGGTGCAGCAGACTCTGACCGTCAACAAGAATGGAACGGGCGGCGGAACGGTAAGCAGCTCACCGAGCGGAATCAACTGCGGCGCCACATGTTCCTTCGCATATAACAACGGAACAGCGGTAACCCTGACGGCTACACCAGATGGAAACTCGACGTTCACGAGCTGGAGCGGCTGTGACTCGAGTCTCGGCAACACTTGCAATGTAACCATGAGCGGAGCCAGAACGGTCACTGCGACATTCACCTCACTCAATCGCACGCTCACGGTAACCCGCACCGGGTCGGGAACGATCACCAGTTCACCCGCGGGCATTAATTGTGGCTCGACCTGCACCGCGGGTTATGCCAACGGAACTTCAGTCACGCTGACGGCTACTGCTGATCCGTATTGGACGTTCACTGGTTGGGGCGGAGCATGTTCGGGGACGGGCTCGTGCGTGCTGCCAATGAACGCTGAGAAGAGCGTCAGCGCCAGCTTCAACCCGCCCCCGATTCGGATAAGCCAGGTTTATGGAGGCGGCGGTAACTCGGGCGCCACTTACACGAATGATTTCATTGAACTCTACAACGCGGGTTCGACGCCGGTAGTGCTGGACGGATGGAGCGTGCAAGCGACTTCGGCGGCGGGCACTTCATGGACTGCTAACGGCAATCCAACCATGCTCACCGGAACGATTCAACCCGGTCATTACTATCTGGTGCAGGAGTCGCAAGGTGCAGCCGGGACCACTTCTCTGCCGACTGCGGATGCTACCGGTGTCATCACGATGAGCGGAACGAACGCGAAAGTCGCGTTAGTGGCGAGCACCGCAACTCTAACCGGCCCGTGCCCGCTTGGAGGCCAAGTTGTCGATTTTGTCGGCTATGGAAGTGCGAACTGTTTCGAAGGCAGCGCGGCAACGGGTACGCTCAGTAGCACGACCGCTGCCGTACGTCGAGGTAACGGTTGTCAGGACACCAATGACAACGCGGCGGATTTTGTGACGGTCGGTCCAATTCCGCGGAATAGTTCTTCTCCGGCAAACGGTTGTGGCGGTGATCCAACGAAGCCGTCCGGTTTGGGTATTGCTTCGCCTGATTCGATCGAACCGGCCGCGGAAACGCTGCTAACCGTCACAGTCACACCCGCGACTCTTCCTGCCAGCACCGGGATCACAGTGACGGGTGATTTAACCAGCATTGGCGGTTCTGCTGCGCAGACTTTTTACGATGACGGCACAAACGGCGGCGACAGCGTTGCCGGCGACAACGTCTTCTCATATCGCGCCACGGCGGCCGCAGCCAGCGCTTTAGGTGCGAAGAGCATCGTGGCCACAGTTACTGATGCTCAAAACCGTTCAGTTACGGTACCGATCACGCTTACTATTCAGAGTCCGACGTGTGGAGTCGAGCGTTGGTCGGTGAAGGTCGGAACTGATGCTGATGCATCTTTAGTCGATATTAATAATCCCGTCCCCAACACGATTCAGGCATTGGGTTCGATAACACCGCCGGCTGATCCGCCGGGGCCGCCACTCAATAATCGCATCGCACCGACCGAGACGACCGTGTACACGGTTTACGCAACCATGACTCTGTACAAGAAGGAAGACGACGTCGATTACCACATCGTGCTTCAGGACGACACGGGTCATACGATGATTGCTGAGATTCCCTCGCCTGCATGTATTCTGCAGCAGACTCCCAGCGGTCCTCGAGTTCTGGTAAACAGTCCGTTCACCACAGGAATCATGAATTCACGGGCTAAGTTCGACGCACGATTTTCGCCAAGTAGTAGTTTCCAGTCGGCCAACATACCCGTGCGTGTCACCGGCGTGGGCTTCTTTGACTTCATTCACGGACAGACTGGGGTAGCGCCGAATGGAATTGAACTGCACCCGGTTCTGGACATTCAATTCACCGCGAACACCAGCACCACTCTCGTTTCCAGCGCGAACCCGTCGACGTATGGCGACACTGTCGCTATAACAGCGACGGTCACGAACGGCACC
>CBFHBI010000214.1:0-5616 GCA_965653755.1 uncultured Blastocatellia bacterium | reverse complement strand
CTGTCCCTGCAACGTGCGCACATCGGCCCTGCACGGCGGTCGAAAAATTCTGAAGCCCATGACGCAATGCGAATTGCGGATTGCAGATTGCGGATTCGATCGCGATTTGTTTCTGTTGGTCGCGACGTGGAATTTCCGCATGTGAAATGCATCCGGCCGATGCGTGTCCAAAAGCTCAGGCGATCCGACGTTTTCCGTCCCAACCAACTTCGCCAGGCGCGCCAGGGTGATTTCTAACTTCTCCGGTTCCGGCGCCAGGGGAATGAATAATCCTGTCTGGGCTGCCCGCGGCTTCATCGGCTCAGCTTTGATTGCGACTGCCACCACTGGCGCTAACGGGGGATGTGCTTCAATATCGAATAGCAACAGCCGCAAGAGCGTCTTGGGATTGCGCGTTGGCACAGGCAAAGTGATCGCGCGTTCATACGTTTCAGTACGCACGCCTCCGGCATGCCCCATTTGATTGCACGACAGAGGCGTGCGTACCCCGTCGGTAGCGAGTCGCACGCGCAGTTCATTTGTCGCCAGCCCGTACTCGTTGAGATTCGCGCAAAGTTGATTCAACAAACGCGACAGAATGAACGAGAGCGGTTCGAGTTCCGTGACCGGATGTTCTAATTCAAGCGATTGCTCAAAACCGATCGGCGGACGAACGAGATTCAAACTTCGTTCAATTTTCCCTTGCGCCAGTTTCTGCAGCCGCACCCCATCTTGTCCCAGACGCTCGGCGATGCCGTCCAAAGGCAAACGCGCCACGTCCGCAAACGTGCAAATTCCCCACAGCGCAAATGTTTCCTGAATCTCTGCTTCACGATCAGCGTCAATAGCGGCCAGGGAATAATCAATTTTATTGATCGATACGATTCCCAAACATTGAGATTCTTCACCGACGTTTATCACCGTAACGCCTGCGAACGATCGCGCGGCGTGAATGGCTGCATCAGGATTGGCGGCAATGCCTATATTGACGTCGAGATTCAAACTCGCCGCACGTTGTGCAATTTCCTTTCCGATGTGCGGCGCTGAATCGGTTGTATTTCCAGCGGCCAAATCAATCGACGGAAACAACAGGTCCTGGCCGGAGATGTCGCAGACTACCGTATCGTCGCGGCTTCGCTCGACTAAAGGAGAAAAGGTAAACGCGAGGTTGACGAGCGCCGACAGATTTTCGCTATCGGCCGGCTCCATGGCCTGGATTTTTGAGACAGTTCGGCAAAAAATGCAGGCAAACATAGGGAAATTCCTGCGATCGGGATTAATTTCAAAGCCGGAAGGCCATATCGAATATTAGCGAATATCTGCGAATCTCACAACTGGGCGGCGTGGGATTGGAAGATCGCGCCTGGGCCGACATCAATCGGACGCCGGCAACTGATGCGAATCTTCATCGCACGAAGATAATGTGAATGGGTTTGCGCGGCAGGCGGCGCAGACGCAGGAGGTGCAACTAATGAAAGGCGGCTGACGGCTTCACTGTTCGTGAGACTGCCGTAACTATTTCTGGAAACGAACGACAAAGAGCTGGGCCAAACTGTCTCTTCATTTTTCAGCTCCAAAACCAGGGCGGCAGACGAACGGACGACCGCTGCGGGCGTGAGCACCATTAATGCAGTTGGAGTATTTTCAAGCGCGCGACGAAAACGAAACCACCAGGACGAAACTATTCGCCGCACGGTCGTTGCCGGCACGTCAGTAAGATTGAGCGCAATGACACCAAAACCACCGCCATGTAATAAAAGGTCTGTCGCTTTAAAAGCCGCTTCCAACTTGCCCGCACAACGCACCCACAGCAATCGGTTGCAGTCGATGCCGGCCGTAGCCGCTGAGATCACGTCGAACGTGTCGCTGCAATCAATCAACGCGCAAATTTCATCTCGACGCGTGGCGCAGGCTAAAGCGGAAAGCAACAAGCTGATCCGGCCGGCCGAAGCGGTTCCATGGATTTCCGTGATCGCTCCTCTGGGAAATCCTTGCCAGCGACGATCGACTGCTTCGATTCCGGTTGACAACGTTTCATGCGACCGTTCGGCACGCCGCGCAAATACATCTGCGACGCGATCCGCCAGCGCTAATTCCACTTGTCTCTTGGTCGCTGCAGCGTTCATGAACGTGGATTGATCGATCCGATGACCAAAGATAAACCAGACACATCTGCCGCAGATTTTTTCCCGGAGCGCAAAAGTCTCAAAGCGTTTCGCGACGCGGCCGCCGATTGCCAAGCCTGCGATCTTTGGGAACGCGGCACCCAAACCGTCTTCGGCGAAGGCGCGCGCCGCGCCGAAGTCGTCTTCGTCGGCGAACAACCCGGCAACGAAGAAGATCTCTCCGGCAAACCCTTCGTCGGTCCTGCGGGCCGTCTGCTTGACGATGCTTTAGTCGAAGCCGGCATCGATCGCTCGCAAACCTACGTAACCAACGTAGTCAAACATTTCAAATGGGAACCGCGCGGCAAACGTCGCATTCACAAAAAACCTAACACTCACGAAATCACTGCTTGTCGCCCATGGCTCGAAGCCGAAATCAGTCTGGTCAAACCAAAGGTGATCGTTTGCCTCGGGGCGACGGCGGCGCAGGCTTTGCTCGGCGCCAAATTCAAAGTCACCAAACAACGCGGCCAGTTCATCGAATCAACTCTCGCCCCTTACATCATGGCCACCGTCCATCCATCGTCGATCCTGCGCGCTCCCGACGATGCCACTCGCCACGAAGAAAAACGCAAATTCATCGACGACCTGAAACGCGTCGCGCATGCTCTATCGAGGGGGTAGGGCTTAGGTGTAGGGTTTAGTACGTTCTTAGATTTGAGTTTTGAGTTTTGATTTTTGAGTTTTTGACTTTGGCTTGTGAGTTCTCAATTTGCAATTCTGAATCTGAGTCTGCGTCACTCACTCCCCTCAATTCTAAGTTTACCCCCAACTCCCGGCCCCTGACTCCCGGCACCCGTCTTACTTAAACTTCCGAATAACCCCCACTACAATTCCCTGCACCTGCACCCGCTCCGGCGGCTTCACGATTATCGACTTGTAAATCGAATTCGCCGGTTCCAAACGCACCTGGTTTCGCGCGCCATAAAACTTCTTCAAAGTCGCATCGCTTCCATTAATCAAGGCCACCACGGTCTGCCCATTCTCTGCCGTCTGTTTCGCCTGCAGCACGATGATGTCGTTTTCACGAATCTGTTCGTCGATCATCGAGTCGCCGCGGACGCGCAGCGCAAACATCCGCCCTTCGTGCATCATGTCACGTGGCACCGAAACCGTTTCATAATTCAAAATTGCCTCGATCGGATTTCCCGCTGCCACAATTCCCAACAAAGGAATTTCATTCGTCGCTTTCGCCTGCTCCTGCTCCACCAATTCAATCCCACGACTAACGTTCGGGATGCGCCGAATAAATCCTTCACGCTCGAGAATCGTGACCACATGGTGCGCGCTCGCCGACGAAGTCATGCCAAACTCCTTCCCAATTTCAGCAATCGTCGGCGGTTCTTGATGCGCTTCCAAATAACGCCTGATGAAATCCAATACTCTTTTCTGTCGCGCTGTTATAGCCATGCAAGTCTCCTCTGCGAAGCTATGCGAATATTACAGAATACACACGAATATTGTCCAGCCTATTCACGCCTCATTGCAGACGATCATAGAAACAGCCACCGGATACTTCAGCGTGAGGGCCTCTCAAATTTCCTGGAAAAACAATTCGTTGACAGATTTGACTGCCCCAAGTAGAATCCAATGTGCAACGGTGTTTGTCATCGTTGCGCACTTCAGGGCCCTACGTCTCGGTGTCTTTCAGTCAGTCCCACCGGCGTCTCGTTCGCTTGTAGAAAGTCGAAACCAACCTCGAATGTCGGCAAAACTCGGCGAAATTCTCGTTCGCGAGAATCTGATCAGCCCGCAGCATCTTCGTCAGGCCCTCGATTATCAGCGAGAGCATGGCGGGCGGCTGGGCTATAACCTCGTCAAGCTGGGGCTGGTGTCGGACGACACGATCACGGCTGTCCTTTCCCGCCAGTACGGCATCCCTTCCGTCAATCTCGAACTCTTCAACATCGAAGATGCCGTCCTTCGCCTCATCCCTCAGGAAGTTGCGCAGAAGTATTCGGTGCTGCCGCTCTCGCGCGTCGGCGCCACGCTCACGCTCGCGATGGTCGATCCGACGAACGTCTTCGCGATGGACGACATCAAGTTCATGACGGGCCTGAACGTCGAACCGGTCGTCGTCGCGGAAGCCAGCGTGCAAGCGGCGATTGCCAGGTACTACAGCACCTCACGTGAAATCGAACTCGCCGGTATCGGCGCCGACATTCACGTCGAAAGTTCGAACGGCAATGGCAACGGTTTCTCACAAGCCGATCTCGTCTCACTCGATAATCTCGATTTCGATCACGAATCTATCAACAGCGAAGTTGACGTACTTGAAGACAACGACGAAATCGATCTCTCCAGCCTGACGCGCATGAGCGAAGACGCACCCGTCGTGCGCCTCGTAAACGTTTTGCTCGTAGATGCACTGCGGCGTGGTGCTTCAGATATTCACGTCGAGCCGTACGAGAAGGAACTGCGCATTCGGTTCCGCATCGACGGCGTGCTCTACGACGTCATGCACCCGCCTTTGAAAATGCGCGACGCTTTGATCTCCCGCATCAAGATCATGTCCAAGCTGGACATCTCCGAAAAGCGGCTCCCGCAAGACGGCCGCATCAAGATTCGCGTGAAGGTTGACGCTAAATCGCGCGAATTGGACTTTCGTGTTTCTACTCTCCCCACCCTGTTCGGTGAAAAAGTCGTGCTGCGCTTGCTCGATAAAGAGAAGCTGATGCTCGACATGACGAACTTAGGTTTCGAGCCGGAGTCGCTCGTCAAATTCCAGCGCAACATCGCCAAGCCTTACGGCATGGTCCTGGTGACTGGACCAACCGGTAGCGGCAAGACGAACACTCTGTACTCGGCCCTGCAATCGCTGAACACGGTCGATACCAACATCATGACCGCGGAAGATCCGGTCGAATTCAACTTGCCTGGCATCAACCAGGTGCAGATGAAAGAACAGATCGGATTGAATTTCGCGGCGGCTCTGCGTTCTTTCCTGCGCCAGGACCCGAACATCATCCTCGTTGGCGAAATCCGCGACTTTGAAACTGCGGAAATCGCCATCAAGGCTGCGCTCACTGGCCACCTCGTTTTATCCACCCTGCACACGAACGATGCTCCATCGACGATCTCGCGTCTGATGAACATGGGCATCGAACCCTTCCTGGTCGCAACCTCAGTGAACTTGATTCAAGCGCAGCGACTCATTCGCCGCGTCTGCAAAGACTGCAAGAAAGAACATCCCACCCCCGTCGAAGCGCTGGTTGAAATCGGGTTCACGCCCGAGGAAGCCGGCAAAATCAAAACGTACAAAGGCAAGGGTTGCCCGAGCTGTAACGACACCGGCTACAAAGGGCGCATCGGTTTGTACGAAGTCATGGAAATTACAGACGAGATTCGCGAATTGATCCTGATCGGCGCGTCATCGCTTGAGTTACGCAAGAAGGCGATGGAAGACGGCATGGTCACGCTGCGCGGATCGGGTCTGCAGAAAATACGAAGCGGAGTTACCACCATCGAAGAA
>CBFHBI010000213.1:0-5617 GCA_965653755.1 uncultured Blastocatellia bacterium | reverse complement strand
GGCTTGCAGTTGATGGCGCATCAATTGGGCGGCGAGGTCAAGCCGTCCGGAAATCGCGGATACGGATACGGGCGGCTGCAAGTCGTTGATGATATGACCAAACTCTTCGCCGGACTGCCGAAAGAAATTGATGTGTGGCTGAGTCACGGCGACCGGGTAACCCAACTGCCTTCAGGTTTTCATATGACGGCGCGAACCGATGAAGGCGTCAACGCATTCGAAAATCCAGCGCGCCAAATCTACGGGGTTCAGTTTCATCCTGAAGTTGCGCACACTCCTTTGGGCGCGCAAATCCTGCGAAACTTCCTCTTCGAAATCTGCAAGTGCAAAGGTGACTGGTCTCCGGCCGCGGCCATCGATGAGCAGGTCGCGCGCATTCGCGAAACTGTCGGCGAAAACGATCGAGTGATTTGCGGCATCTCGGGCGGGGTCGATTCTTCGGTAGCCGCGGCGCTGGTTCATCGCGCGATAGGCGATCGGCAAACGTGCCTGTTCATCAACAACGGTTTGCTCCGGGAAGGTGAATTTGAAACAGCGCTCTCGCTGTTAAAGCAGAGCGTGCATTTGAATATCGTCGGCGTGGATGCGACCGAGACGTTCTTGAAAGCGCTCCGCGGCGTCGTCGATCCTGAACAGAAGCGAAAGCTCATCGGTGCAACGTTCATCGACGTGTTTGAAGCCGAAGGCCGCAAGATCGGCGATGTCAAGTATCTGGTGCAGGGAACTCTCTATCCCGACGTCATCGAATCAGTTTCCGTGCGCGGCCCTTCGGTCACCATCAAGAGTCATCACAACGTCGGCGGTCTCCCGGAGAAGATGAATCTCAAACTGATCGAGCCGTTGCGCGAACTGTTCAAAGATGAAGTGCGAATCATCGGCCGCGAACTCGGCGTCCCCGATGAAATTCTCAATCGCCACCCTTTCCCCGGTCCCGGCCTCGCCGTGCGCGTGCTTGGCGACATCACTGAAGAGCGCCTCAAGATTCTGCGCGCCGCCGATCGCATCTTCGACGAAGAACTCCGCCGCGCGGATTTATATAACTCCGTCTGGCAATCACTAGCCGTGCTCCTGCCGGTGGCGACAGTCGGAGTCATGGGCGACGAACGCACCTACGAACGCGTCATCGCCTTGCGCGCCGTCACCAGCGTAGACGGCATGACTGCCGACTGGGCCCGTCTGCCGCACGATCTCCTGGCCCGCGTCTCTTCGCGAATAGTCTCCGAAGTGAAAGGCGTCAACCGCGTCGTTTACGACATCAGCACGAAGCCGCCGAGCACGATTGAATGGGAATAGCTAACAGTCCGCGCCAGCGGACGAATGAAAATAGCCCACCGATTCATCGGTGGGATCAGGTTGATATTTTAATTCGCCAGTCCGTGAGGCGGTGACCTTCCGTGAATTTGATGGACGTGACGAAATTCCGAAGGATGTAATGCTTGAAGGTCTGCGCTGGCTGGCTTCGCGTTAAAGCCCCTCGATTGGATCATCGCATTAAGAATGACTTATCCGCAGATTACACAGATTGCGCAGATTATCCAGAAACGAACGAAAGTTGGTTTTCCCATCTCCGAAATCTGCGTAATCTGCGGATGACTTCAGAAAAATCTTCCTTCAACATGTTGTTAAGTTGATCGCCCGCCGCCACGTGATATAGTGTCGTACCGAACAGACACGATTTCCCTCGCGCTGTTCTTTTCAGAGTCACGAACATGCAGGACAAGGGCTTCGTTCATCTCCACTTACATACTGATTACAGCCTGCTCGACGGCGCGATCCAGATAAAACCTCTTGCTGAACGCACCGAGAAACTCGGGATGCAGGCATGCGCCATGACCGATCACGGCAACATGTACGGAGCCATCTCGTTCTACAACACGATGAAGGCGAAAGGCATCAAGCCGATCATTGGTTGCGAAACGTACATCGCCGCAACCAATCGTCAGGACCGTTCGGCACGAAACATCGGCGGTGAAAAGGCGAACTTTCATTTGATTCTCTTGGCAAAGGATTACGAAGGGTATCGCAATCTTTCGCGCCTCACTTCAAAGGCTTTCACCGAAGGCTTCTATTACAAACCCAGAATCGATAAAGAACTGCTGGCGCAACATAGCTCAGGCTTGATTGCTTTGTCCTCTTGCATGTCTGGCGTGCCTTCAGCGTTGCTGGCTCAGGATCGTTTCGATGACGCCGCCGCGCAAGCGCTCGAGTTCGAAGAGATCATGGGAAAGGGAAATTACTTTCTCGAAATTCAAGAACACGGACTCGAACCCCAAGCCCGCATCCGCAAACCCCTGGTCGAGTTGTCAAAGCGCACGGGCATTCCGTTGGTTGCAACTAACGACGCGCATTATCTGATGCCTGACGATGCGCGGGCGCACGACTTGTTGCTGTGCATCGGCTCAGGCAAGACGGTCAATGAGCAAAATCGATTGCGTTACGGCACGCCGAACTTTTATGTGCGGTCACCCGACGAGATGTGGGAGATCTTCGGAAATGAATTGCCCGAGGTCCTACAACGCACCGTCGAGATTGCCGAACGCTGTGAGCTGAAGCTTCCTGAAGGCGTCAACTATCTACCTAAGTATCCGATTCCTGAGTCGGAAGCCGGGCTCTCCGTCGATGAATATTTCGAGAAGGTTGTGCGCCAGGGTTATCAGACTCGTAAGGCTGCTGTTTGGGATCTTGAGTCGGCCCGCGGGGAACTGTCGCATCCGTTCTCAGATTATGAAGCGCGCCTCTCGCACGAAATTGACGTCATCAAGCGCATGGGTTATGCGGGCTACTTCCTGATCGTTTGGGACTTTGTGAAATATGCGAAAGAGAACGGCATCCCGGTCGGACCAGGGCGCGGCTCTTCTGCCGGCTCACTTGTCGCTTATTGTCTGCGTATTACCGATATTGATCCTCTGAAGTACAACCTGTTCTTCGAGCGTTTCCTTAACCCGGAGCGCATCTCGATGCCGGACATCGACATCGACTTCTGCGTGCGCGGCCGCGGCCAGGTCATCAACCACGTCTCCAAACTCTACGGCCAGGATTCGGTCTGCCAGATCGTGACCTTCGGGACGTTGGCATCCCGCGCGGCACTCAAGGATGTCGGGCGGGCCTTGGACATGCCTTATGCGGACGTCGATCGCATCTCCAAGATGATCCCGCCGCCAGTTCGGGGACGCAACGTCAGCATCGAGCAAGCACTTGAACAAGTACCTGAACTGCGCAGCGCCATCGAACAGAGCGAGCAAGTGCGCGACCTGATCGATTTGGCGCGTCGTCTGGAAGGCTGCGCGCGCCACGTCTCTGTCCATGCCGCCGGAGTCGTGATCACGCCTGAACCCCTTCAGGAGTTAATTCCCATAGCCGTTTCGGGGAAGGACGAAGTCACAACCCAGTATGAGATGACCGACCTGGAAAAGGTCGGCGTCCTGAAGATGGACTTCCTCGCGCTTAACACGCTTACCATTATAAGCGACTGCTTAAAGAGCATAAAGCAATCGCTTAACGAAGAGATTGACTGGGCCAAGCTTCCGCTTAATGACGAGAAGACTATGCAATTGTTTAGCGAAGGGCGGACGGATGCGATTTTTCAGTTCGAGTCTTCGGGCATGCAAGAGATTTGTCGCAAGCTTCGACCGCAGGGAATTGAAGACCTTTCGGCGCTTAACGCTCTGTACCGTCCGGGCCCAATCGACGGCGGCATGGTCGATGATTTCATTCTGCGGCATCACGGCAAGAAGAGCGTGCGCTATATCGTCCCTGAGATGAAGGAGATTCTAGATAGCACGAACGGAGTCATCGTCTATCAAGAGCAAGCGATGCGTCTGTCCCAGAGCCTTGCGGGTTATTCGATGGGAGAGGCGGACAGCCTGCGCCGCGCGATGGGCAAGAAGAATCGCGAAGAGATGGCGCGACAGGAGCAGAAGTTTATTCAAGGCGCGGTCGCGCGCGGGATCAGGCAGGACAAGGCGCAGCAGATTTTTTCGTTGATGGCCCAGTTTGCCGATTACGGATTTCCTAAAGCTCACAGCGTTGCGTACGCCTACCTGGCATTTCAAACCGGCTATCTCAAGGCGCATTATCCCGAGCATTTTTATGCGGCAGTGTTGTCAAACGAAGTTGACGACACGGCGAAGGTGTTTCGTTATACGAAAGAGATGCGAGGGCAGGGGATTGCGCTGCTGCCGCCGGACGTCAATGAAAGCCAGGTTGGCTTCACGGCTTTGAAGGGTGCGATCCGTTATGGCTTGGCCGCGATCAAGGGAATCGGACTGGCCAGTGTCAACGCAATTACGAAAGCTCGCGAAGAAGGTCCTTTTAAATCGCTGTTTGATTTCTGTGAGCGGCTCGATGAACGAGGAATCAACAAGCGCGTGCTGGAAGGTCTGGTTTGCAGCGGCGCTTTCGATTCACTGAAACCTGCCGAGACCACTTCGAATCATTGGCGCGCACGGCTTTTCGCGGCGATCGATTCAGCGTTGGCGCGCGCTGCGCGAGCACGTCGCACGCGGGCGATGGGTCAGGACGATCTCTTTGGCGGTTTTCAGACGCCGGCTTCTGACGTGGAGAGTTTGCCCGATGCTCCGGCTTGGACGGCAATGGAGATGCTGACGGCAGAGAAAAAGGCACTGGGTTTTTACATCACCGGTCATCCGCTGGACGATCATTTGGAAACGATCGGTCGTTTGGGTGCGGTGACTTCCGCCGAAATCGCCCAGCAGGCCACCGGTTCGCGCGCAACTATCGCCGGCGTGATCAGGAGCCTGCAACTTAAGACAACGAAGAAAGGCGACCGCTTCGCAATCTTCAGCCTCGAAGATCAGTCGGGATCGATCAAGTGCGTGCTTTGGCCCGAACCTTATCGGCGGAACAGTTCGTTGTTGGCGGAAGAGGCCACAGTCCTGGTCAACGGCCGCGTGGAAGTTGGCGACGAAGGACCCGCGACCATCATCATTGACAAGGTTGCGGAATTGACCCAGGCTGTGCAACAAAAGGCCCGCGAAGTGGTGATCCGGCTGGTGAGTGAGACTGCCGGCGCGCGCTATGATGAAATCAAGAGACTGCTGGAATCTTCACCGGGCGACTGTGATGTGTTCATCGAGGTGAAACTGAATGACGCGATCGTGCGTGTGCGCGCACATCCGTCGCTAAAAATTGAAGGCAGCGCGGCAATTGAAAATGACCTGCGGAAACTCGGTTGCGAGGTTACGTGGGAATGCTTTGCATCACCGCGGACAGCCGCCGCCGCGGGAAGTTAAAGATGGCTCAAACAGATTCCGAACAAAATCACACCGCATTTGAACGCGTGCAGCTTGCGCGACATCCCGAGCGGCCCTACACGCTCGACTTTATCGAGCGCCTGTTCGAAGACTTTACCGAGATTCATGGTGACCGCCGCTTCGCCGACGATCCGGCGATCGTCTGTGGCTTCGCAAATTTTCACGGGATGCCGGCGCTGGTGGTTGGCCAGCAAAAGGGGAGAGATACCAAACAGCGTCAGTTTCGTAATTTCGGTATGCCCAAACCGGACGGGTATCGAAAAGCCATTCGCGCAATGAAGCTGGCCGACAATTTTGATCGACCGATATTTTGTTTTATCGACACGCCGGGCGCCTATCCCTGC
>CBFHBI010000212.1:0-5617 GCA_965653755.1 uncultured Blastocatellia bacterium | reverse complement strand
GCACGCGCAGGACCCGCAACCGCACGAGCGCCACTCGTACCCGCCCCTGACCCGCCTATCGCGGAGGCGCATGCTGTGTGCGCTTGCCGGCGGGGCAGCTCTGGGTGCGTCCCTGCTGGCCGCTTGTCAGCCGACCGCGCCGGCCGGGCATATTCACCAATGCGTTCTTCATCACCACCAAGGACGGCTTGCAACTGCTGGTGAAGCGCGTGCCCGGGCAGACGCGGCCGGTTGTGCTCTTCGTGCTGAAGAAAAGTGTGCCGCGCCCGACGAAGCATCCGCTGACTGAGACGGTCCATGAAACTCTTGATAAGGAACTCGATCAAATACTGGCCGCGAACATAAAGGATGCGCTGGCGACGGCACGATAGAACTATGGAGTGCTGCGGCTTGACGCAGCTTTGTAATCGCTGAAATGAAAAAGCGCCGTCAAGCCGGCGCACTCCAAAATGGGCGACGTAAACGAAACCATCCGGCTCCGAGTCGATACCGTGCTGAATGGTCTGCCAATCTTTCAGCAGTTCGGCGCCCTGCTCGAGAAAATCAAATCCAATTCCAGCGCGAAGATCCAAGTCGGCGATTCGCAATCAATCGCCAATACTCAACAACTTGCCACGGCCGTCGATAACCTCGGCCAGAAGATCGATTCATTAAAGCCTTCAAAGCTCCAGGAGTTCAGCAGCACCCTGCAGGGCATCAGCGCCGGCTCGGCGATTCTTAAAGCTCTCGGCACCGATTCTGAAGCAATCTCAAACGGAATCGCGACGCTGAAGGGAAAGGTGACTGAACTCGTCGAAGGCGCCGGCGCGAAAGCGAAAACGGTGCTGGCCGGCGTTACGACTGAAGCCGCGGCGCTCGCGCCGGCGTTGCCCGCGATTGGCGAAGGCGCCGGCGAAGCTGCTGTCGGCATCGGCGCGCTGGTGGGCGGCGCCGGAGTGGCCATTGGCACAGTTGCGCTCCTGGCCGCGGGAATCATCGCCCTGATTGCGGCTGTGGCTCTCGTGACCACTGGCGTCGTGGCCAGCGTGCCGGCGCTCGTCGCTTATTCAACGAGTTTCGCGGACAACAAGATTGCCATCGATGATCAGAAGGCGGCACTCATCGATAGCCTTCCGGTTCATGACAAGTATCGCCAGCTCTTAATCGACGAACGCGAAGCGACTGCGGCCGCGGCCGGACCATCGCGCGAGCTCCGCGGGTTGCTCGATCAGCTTCGCAGCCAATGGAATCAAATCACGACGGCGGCCGGAGGTTATTACGATCAGATTGCCGAGCACATCATTCCGATCCTGAATCAACTGCTGCGCGTGGCCACGCACGTGGTTGACGATATTGAGAGCCTGATCAACGGCTTCGACGGCCTTCTCGGCACGTTCTTCGATTTCATTCTTTTCAATATCGACAATATCGGCAAAGCGCTGCTCTTTCTCGAGACGCGCGCCGTCGCCACGGCGAAAGGAATTCTGGCAGCGATCGCTGTGGGATATGCAACCGGCAGCGTGAGCCAGGGCGGCCAGGCCTTCATCGATACTTTCAAACAGACGGCCGAGGACCTCGACAAGATCTCCAACACGAAGTTCGAGTCCTCCGGAGGCGGTGGATCCACCTTTGACAGCGCAAAGGATGGCGGAGGCCGCGGCGGCGGATCTCGAGCTGCCAAACCTGAAGACACTTCGCAGTCTCAGTTCGCCCTCGATCGTGCGATCGCTGAAGCGCGTTATAAAGCCCTCAGTGAATCGCTCGATCGAGAAAACCAACTCATCACTGAGAAATACAACGAGCGGAAGATTTCAATCACTGATTACTACGCCGAGGTGCAGCGCATCGAGGATGAAAGGCTCGAGGCGGAAGAGATCAAGCTGCTCAAAGAACTCAACAGCACCCAGATTCAGCTTGCCGAGGCTTATCACAAAATCGACAAGGACCGCGCCTCCGGAGCGATTAAGACCAATGCCGAAGCCGACGCTAAGAAAACCAACGAACTGAACAAAGCGCTCGAGCGCGGAGTTCAACTAAACGCAGACATCAATTCACTCCGCGCGAAGCGTGCGCAACTCCCGCATGACATTGAGCAAAAGGAAAAGGCCGATACCGATGCGCTGAACGAATCGTTGCAGAAGCAAATCGATGCCATCGATCGGCTGCGTGGTTTGGGCCCGCTCGTCGATGCGCGCAACCAGGTTGCCGAAATCGATAAGCTGATCGAACAGTTTGCCGACAATCCTGGAATGGTCGCCCTGCTGCAGGAGTGGCGTGACGTCGTGGCTACGATCGGGCAGGCACAAGCGGCCGTCACACGCTACGAAAAATCAGTAGAAGTCACGGAGCAGAAAATCGCGACGCTTCAGGAGAAAGGGTCCCGAAATGTTCTCCAGGAATTTATCTCACAGCAAAGAATCAAAGCGCTGCGCCAGGAAGAGCTAAAGCAGCTTGAAGAAGTGCTGAAACTGCAGCAGCAAATCGCGGCCGCGGCGACCGGCGATGCGGCGCAAAAGATTCAGGTTGAGATCGAAAAGACGAAGACGCGCATCGAGCAGCTCAAGAACCAAACCAAATCGTTCAAACAAACGTTCGAAGACACCTTCATCAATTCGGCCGCCAACGCCCTGGAGAATTTCTTCATGTCGCTTGGCGACGTAATCTCCGGTACCAAGAAACTGGGCGACGCATTTCGCGAGATGGCCCTTTCGATTATCAAGGACCTGGAACAGATGATCGCGAAGATGCTCGTCATGCTGATTCTGCAGAAGCTGCTCGGATTTATCGGTCTCGGCGGCGGCGGTGATGTCATGGGCGGCGCGGGCAATATCGGCAGCATTATTTCCTCGGCCAACCCGGCGGCCGGGCTCGGTGGCCACGCGGCCGGCGACTTTCTTTCGGCGCGCCCAGGCGGACGACTGGTGTGGGCGGCTGAAGGTGGCCATGACGAGATGATCGTCACAACGGACCCGCGGCATCGCGGCCGCACCCAAAATTTAATCGCTTCCTTCCTCCAGCGCACGAAGTTATTTGAAGGCTTCGATCTCGGCGGCTGGATCTCCGCAATCACCCACCCGCAGTTCGAGATACCCGCGCTTGCCGCCGGCGACTGGATTCCCGCTGGGAGCGGCGCCCAGTTCGCCGGCGCGTCCCTCCAAATGGGCGGCGTGCACTTTCATGGCGTGAAGGACTATCAAAGCTTCAAACAGAACCAGGCAGCAATCGAGCGCGACCTGGCGCGCGCGACGCGACGTGGACTCGACAGATTTCGGAAAGGCTAAATTTTGGAGTGCGCCGGCCTGACGGCGCTTTTTCACGAAACGTTCATAACAAAAAGCTACGTCAAGCCGCACTCCAAAACAATCTAGCTCGAAACGCATAGTCTTCGGTCCATGCCACTGAATAATTTCGGCCGCGGCGGCGCAAACGTTTTTCGATCGGCACAACCGGACGAGGACGGCCTTAAGCTGCTCGCCGATCTAGGCGTAAGATACATCCTGAAATTAAACGAGGATTCACCCACAGAAGAGAACACGTGCGCGCGTTTGGGAATCGCTGTGCTTTATATGCCGATTCCCACCTTCATCAATCATATTGACAACATCACCAGCTTAGCGCGCGAACTCGAGGGATTGCGACTCCAAGGCATCGTTGACGTGCATTGCGCTCACGGCCGCGATCGTACGGGCCTCATCGTAGCGGCGCGCCGCATCCTCTTTGACGGCTGGTCCGTCGCCGAGGCCGATGCCGAGCGCCGGATTTATGGCGTCGAAGGCCTGATCAAACTTGGCGACCTCGATATGGAATTCATTCTGCATCGCATCGCAGGACAAAAAAACGCGCTGCTCTCTTCCGATACTGGCTCGCGGCCGCCGGCTCCCGGCCTTTGATTTTCGTCATGCTCGCTCCAGTTCAATATCCGCTGTCCGTCGATGCTTTTGTTTCATCGGTCCAATATCTGACGGACGTCACGCCGATTGGCAACGGGCGCGACTATCGCATCGCGCGCTGGGACGACGGCAAGGTTTCCTTCGACGCATTGCAGGACGTCCGGTCGCTCAAGGACCTGCACACGTTCCTTAGTTTCTTTCGCCGGCGCAAAGGCCGCGCGCGCGCTTTCGTCGTGCGCGACATGCTCGATTATCAGCAAAGCTGGGATGGCTCGTTGGCCCCTATAGGCTTGGGCACGAACAACATCAGCACCAAATTTCAATTATCGAAAACTTACCAAGCTGCTGACGACGATGAAGTCGAAGTCAGGACGATCTATAAAGCCGAGTACGGAACGATTCATATTTACGTCGATGGCACGGAAGAAACACATTTCACTTTCACGAACGGCTATCAGGGCCGCAATCACGATACGAACACGAATTATCTCTGCACGGTGGACGGCCAATTCACATTCAACAGCGGCCACGTGCCGGCCCTGAACGCCGTTATCGAAGCTAAATTCAATTTCTTCCAGGCGGTGAATTTCGCCGAAGACAAAGCGCCGCTCGATGAAATCCAGGACCTGTTGGCGCCGGACCCGAACGACAACACGAAATGGATTCTGCCGGCGAGCGCCGGCGGCAATCTGCCTAAGGTAATGATGATTGGCACGAATGAAATCTGAGGTCCGCACGTGCGGACCTCTGCGGGTGACAGGTGACAGGTAACAGACAAATCCAAATGACGCCGCGGCGCTGGGCTTACCTGGCTGTGGCGACAATCGCGACAGGCGTGGCGCTAACTGGCGTTCTCTGCGCTGCGTTTCGCGCGGCCCAGCCGCGATTCGACCTGCGGGCCTACACCAAAACCTGGAACGACGTGGGCGACTCAATGGCCACGCAGGATCCTCTGTTCGCGGAGCTGCAGCAGAACGTGAAAGCCAACCCACCCGGCCGAATACACAGCGCCAGGCGCGGCGAATTGTGGGACCAGATCATCAAGGAACAAGAACGGCAGTTGAAAGATTTCAAGGCCCTGAGGGCCGCAGAGAGGTAAGCGCAAAGAGCGAAGGGCAGAAAGCAACCTTTGCCCTTTCCACTTTGCCCTTTGCAGCATTTGAAGAAGCCCATTAATTTCCAATCGCCTTACGACGTCACTTCGTTGATTACTTTCCTCCAGGATCCGGTGACGCTGGGCTACGCCTGGAAATTAACGCCCTCGGCAAATTCAATTCTCACGGCCGCGATTGGCGCGACGTCTTTCGGTTCTGATCTAACGCTGCCTGGTCACGGCTCGACGATCTTTCGTTCCGGCGGCGGAGTCTTGATCGAAGCGAGCGCTATAGACAACGAATCAACTCAGGAAGGCGCAGGCCTTTCATTCACTGCCATCTTTGACGACGACGCAATCACCGCGTTCGCGGTCAATGCCGGCGACTGGGACAACGCGCTGCTCGAGATCTACAGCTTCAACTATCGTCAATTAAAAATGGGCCAGCTCATCGAGTTCAGCGGCCACATTGGCGCCGTCACCGAAGAGGGACCAACATTCCAGGCTGAGGCGCGGCAATTGACCTCGATCGCCAAAGTAAAGATTGGCCGCCTGGCGTCGTCTATGTGCGATGCGATTCCTTTTGGGGGTCCGCGCTGCAAGAAAGATTTGACCGCGCTGACGCGCACGAATCAGACGGTCACGTAGCTGCCTG
>CBFHBI010000211.1:0-5636 GCA_965653755.1 uncultured Blastocatellia bacterium | reverse complement strand
ATAATCCAGTTGCGCAGATCCGTGTCATCCTTGATCGCCGCGTAGAGGACGGAAATCGCTTTGTAGGCTTCCTCGTTGTTGGGATCGCGCTGCAGCACAACTTGATACGCCGCAATCGCGTCTTTGGCCTTTTGAATGTTGTCGGGTTGATCGACACCCGGTTTGTATTGCTGGTGAATTACGCGCGCAATGAAAATCGGCGCGGTTGGGTTTTTGGGATCCAGATACAACGCGCGCTTCGCATGTTGCTCGGCCTCTTCGAACTGTCCGGCTTTGTAAGTCCGCGCCGTTTCGTTCAGTTCGTTTTTCGCGCGGACTTTATTGACCAGAGAACACCCCGCAGACGCGGCGACAAACAAACCCAGAGTCGCTGTCGCGCCGATCCGGGACCAGGAGAATCTCATTCTATTAGCTCCGTTAGATGATGATGACGCCGGGCGTTTCCGTAACAGGAAGGTCGTGCTGCGGAAATTCACCGGGCTAAAATCGTCAGAGTCTTGCTACGGCAGATCGTCAACCTGCAAACCGACGGGATTAGCACCGGCGCCTTTGATGGCGTCGATCACTTTCACCACATCGCCGTAGTGCAGTGCGCGCGGGGCCTTTACGAACACGGTTTTTTCGATCCGCTGATCTTCAGGAATGTTGGTCGCGCCTTCCATTCCATACTTATACGCGTGCTGCTCTTTGCGCTGTTGAAACGTCTGCTGCAGTTTCGCCGCCAACGCGCTTGGGTCATTGACCGAGCCCATCGCATCCTGATTAAGCTTCAGCGACAAATCGGTCGCGATCGAAACCACCAAAGTCAGCGGATTCGGTTTCAGCTTGCTCACGTCTTCGTTCGGATCTCGCTGGGTCGGGATGTCAGCTTTGAAGCGGCTTGGCTTAAGCGGCGTCACCACCATAAAAATGATCAGCAGCACCAGCAGCACGTCGATTAGCGGCGTGACGTTAATATAAGGAACGGCGCGATTGCCGCCACCACCCATTGCCATAAAATTACCCTCGTTCCAATAGACAAATCCACTCGCGCCAGGCCCGGGTGGATCAGAAATTAAGTTGCCGGCGCGGCCGCCGCTTGTGCAGCTTTGCCCTTCTTCTTGTCGGCGACCAGACCAATCTTATCTATGCCTTTTTCGCGGACGGCGTTAATGACCTTGACGACCTCGCCATAGCTGACATCGATTCCGCTCTTGATGTAAACGATCTTGTCTTCTTCTTTCTTACTGGACAGCGCTTTTTCCACGGAAGCCTTCAGGTCGTCGATATTGACCTTCTTTTTGCCCATGTAGTAATCGCCGTCTTTTGGGATAGAGATGATCACCGAACTCTCTTTGTTGATCGCCTGATCTTCATCGGGGTTTCGCAAGTCGCGAGGAATCGTGACCTGGATACCCTGCTGGAGGAATGGCGTGACCACCATAAAGATGATCAGCAGCACCAGCATGATATCGACCATCGGGGTGACGTTAATTTCTGATTGCAGCCCGCCACCGCCGCCTGCTTGCATTCCCATGATTACAAACTCCTTCTGATCTCACCAAGGGTCGGGAACGACGCGCTCCCGACCTTCATTAAGCTTAGGGCCGCACGCGGTTATGGGTTCAACTGCTTCGTGCGGTTCTTGATGAAGTAGTCAACAAGTTCCGACGCCGAGTTATCCATCTCGACCACAAAGCCATCGACCTTACCCGTGAAGTAGTTGAATAACCAAACGGCGGGCACCGCCACCACCAGGCCCAGCGCCGTGGTGAACAGCGCTTCCGAAATACCGCCCGCGACTGCCGCGATACCTGCGGTCTCGGCGTTCTTCATGCCGCGAAACGCGTTGATAATTCCGAACACGGTTCCAAACAATCCGACGAACGGCGCCGTCGAACCGATGGTGGCCAAGCCTGACAAACCACGCCGAAACTCAGCGGTCTTAATCGCGATCGCCCTTTGCAGCGCGCGCTTGGACGCTTCGATTTCGTCGCCGGAGATGTCACTCGACTGCTCATGTGCGCGGAACTCCTGCAGGCCGCTGTTGACGACCATCGCCAGGTGCGACTTGCGATGCTTATCGCTGATATTAATCGCCTCTTCGATGCGATTGTTCTTCAAAGCCTGCGCCACGCGCGGGGCAAATTCACGCGACTGCTTCTTTGCCGCGGTGTAGGTCAGGTAACGCTCGACCATGATCGCAATCGAATAGACGGACATGATCAAAAGGATGATCACGACCGTGATGGCAACCGCGCCCATGTTCTTGACCATTTCAGTGATCGTGAATTCATTGCCGGAGGTTGCGCCGGCAGCGGGGCTGGGCGAAGCTTGCAAGAGAAACAGAAGAAAGCCCATCGCTTTCGTTCCGAGGATGGTTGTCAGAATAGTCACGGTAACTCCTCCAAAAGTTTTTGATTACGTTTATTTCTTGTGGGCCGCAAGATACGAGCGCCGGTTACTCGCATGGAAGCAACCGGCGCCGCATGAACTTACTGCGCTACAAAGTTGTAGATGATCACGCCGTTGACCTTCACCGGCTGGCCGGAAAGTTTGGTCGGCGAAAATTTAGACGACATCGCAGCCGACTGAGCCGCCGCGCGCAACAAAGGATGTCCCGAAGTCGCGGTAGCTGAGACCACGTTGCCGTTTTCATCGATTAAGACTTGTACCGTCACCTGGCCGGCAGCGTGCGCGCTACGGGCGATGGCGGGATACGGCGGCGTCACCAGTCGAATCGCCTTGCCGTTCAACACGCCTCCCGAAATCGGCGCATGCGGCGTTGGCTTCGGCGTCGGCGCGGGTGGTGGCGGCTCTTCATCGACCTTTACTGTCGTCGGCGCGGTAGTAATCGCGCCAGCGCCGGAGCCTGGAGCCACCGGGTTCACCGCGTTAGAATTCCCGCAAGTCGGACAGATTACAGTTTGCACGTTATTACGCACCGGCGGGATGTCGCTGGCCTTTGCCGAAACCTCTTTCGGCACCAGGTCAGCGCGCGAAACGTCGGCGATGGCTTCCTTGCGAACATCGACGTTCTTCGCCAACTCCTGCTTCTCAGGCTTGGCTTCCTGTTTCTGCTGTTGCTGCTGCGGCACCGGAACCGGCGCTACCAGCGCGGTCAACTCCAGCGTTTGCGCATCGATCGTAGCCGAGTACCACAAAATGCCGGCGATGGTGAACGCAAAGATTAGCACCAAATACATGAGCGCAAAGCCGATCAGAAACGATCCTTTGCGTTTGATATCCTCGGAGTGGGATCCTGATTCAACCAGATTCTCGAACATCTTTTAACTCCTCCCAGTCGGCGCCACTTTGGGTCAAGGGTATTGAAACGGACGAACCAACGAACTGGTTACGCGTTTTCGTGACCGAACCCGCAAGCTGCAATCAAGAAGAAGGTACAGCGGAAGGGTTTGCGTGTTCACGTCGAGTCCAGCCACCCTGCGAAACACAAAACAAACTGGCCACTCGACGCTACAAACGTCCCCGCGTTCCCTTTTCAACGAAGCATAGGGCGCGTTTACGAGCTATTTAATTGGCCAGCAACGGTCGCAGTCTATGCCGCGAGCGACGACAAAGTCAAGGACAAACAGGCCGGAAAACTCCCGTCGTCACAACGAAACTGCAAACATCACGGGCGTATAAAAACCGATTGATTAGACGCTTGCTTACGATTTTTGTTCCCGGGCCAGCGTCGCTCGCGAAGACTTGTTAACGCCCCGTTCGGCCCGCAGAGGACCTCGCGCAGAAGTAGAACTTGCGCCGGCAAGCGCGGCTCGTTCCGACGATGCCAGCCGCTTCTCCCACCAAACCATAATCGGTCCGGCAACTGCGATCGTGTCGTAAGTGCCGAACAAAATGCCCATTAACAGAGCCAGAGAGAATGGCCGCAGCGTCTCGCCGCCCAACAGTACGAGCGATACCACCGATAGAAAAACCAGGCCGGAAGTAATCACAGTCCGCGACAGTGTCTGATTGATCGACAGGTTCGTCACGTCGTACAGACTCATGCGCCGATAGAGCTTCCGGTTCTCACGAATGCGGTCGAAGATGACGATCGAATCATTCACGTCGAAGCCGACCAGCGTCAGCAAGGCGGCAATTACCGTCAAATTGATCTCAATTTGAAATATGGAAAACAGGCCCAACGTCACCAACACGGTATGGAATACCGCGATTACCGCGCTGGCTCCGTATGTCCATTCGAAACGAAACGCGATGAACAACAACATCCCGATCAGGGCCGCGACGGTGACGGCAATAGCTTGGGTTCGCAGTTGAGAACTGGCGATCGCGCTCACCGCATCGGTGCCGAGGATTTCGGCGTTGCCATCTCCGAAGGTCTTCAATGCTTGGCCTAATCGCGCGCGTGCCGGATCGACGCCTACCTGCGTCTGATTCGGATCGGCTTGCACCGCCGCTTGCTGCGGCACTCTGATTAAGAACTCGCCCGGCCGCGAGAGTACCGGCTGTATCACCGCATCGCTGATTCCCATTTTTTCGACTGCCGCCCGCAACGCTTCAACTGTCGGCGATTGCTTGAAACGCGTGGTGACAACTGTACCGCCTTTGAAATCGACTCCGAGGTTGAATGCGTCCGTTCCGTTGGGATGAAACTTGTGGCGATACAGCGCGGTGCCCATTCCGGCTAACAGCAGCGCAATCGAAAGGCCGATGAAAAAGCGGCGCTTGCCCAACCAGTCGATCTTTACTTCATGAAATAATTGAAACATGCGAAAACTCTAAATGCTTAGTGACTCAACGCGCCGGCCCTTGCGACCTAAGAGCCAGATGAAGATTGTGCGCGACACATAAACCGCCGAGAACAAATTCACCACCAGACCCAGGGCGAGCGTTACCGCAAATCCCCGAATCAGCGGCGCGCCGCTGGCAAAAAAGTAAAGAAACATCGCTGAGACGATGGTGGTTACGTGCGTGTCGATGATCGTGACGAAGGCATGCGCGAACCCTTGCTCGACCGCCGATGGAATCGTCTTGCCTGACCGCATTTCTTCGCGAATGCGCTCGAAGATGAGCACGTTCGAATCGACCGCCATACCGATAGTCAGGATAATACCGGCAATACCCGGCAGGGTGAGCGTGGCGCCAAATACGATCAAGCCTGCCAGCATAAGGACCATGTTCAGCAGCAGCGCCACAATCGCGTTAATTCCCGAGCCTCGGTAATAAACCAACATAAAAAGAACCACGAGCGCCAAACCAAGCACCGAAGCGCGCACGCCGGAGCGGATCGAATCGTCGCCGAGGCTGGCGCCAACCGTGCGCTCTTCCGAATAGGCGATGGGCGCGGGCAGCGCGCCTGAGCGCAACGTCAAAGCAAGATCATCGCCCTGCTCTTTAGTGAAGTTTCCTTCGATTTCGCCCTGATCAAAAATTTGCGATTTGATAAAGGCGATCGACTTCACTTCGTCGTTGAGCACTACGCCCATGTATTCGTTGATGTTCTTGCCTGTCCAGTCGCCGAACTTGTCGGCGCCATTCTTCTTCAGCGAAAAACTGATCTGGTATTTGTCGCCGCCGGCACGCTCGGGAATCGCCTGGGCCGTTCGCAAATCGGCTCCGTCGATGATTGCGGGTGATTCAACCACTACCCATTTCTGCGGCTTGGGAGCATTCGCGCTTTGGTCGGGCGT
>CBFHBI010000210.1:0-5662 GCA_965653755.1 uncultured Blastocatellia bacterium | reverse complement strand
GAGCGTCGCATCGATCAATTCTTTCGGTGTTTCGGATTTTGCGAGATCGCCGGTAAGTGGAACTGCTTTCCTGCCTGCTTTGGCGACGGCGTCACAAGTCGCTGCGGCTGAGCGGCTGTTTCCGTGACAGGCCACGTCGGCGCCGGCTTCGGCCAGCGCAATCGCGATCGCTTGGCCCAATCCGGCCGATGCTCCCGTTACCAACGCCACGCGTCCGTCGGGGTTGAATTGATCAAGCATCATTCGTTCGTAAGAAAATCTTCGCGCAGCGGAGTGAAAATATCGATCAGCACAACTTCTTCATCCAACATCGTCGCGCCATGCAGACAGTTTGGCGGAATGTGCAGCACGTCGCCCGGAGCACAGATGCGTGCTTCACCTTCGATGATGAAGCGCACGCGGCCGCTGACAACGATTGACATCTGCTCGTGCGGATGACGGTGTTCAGGAGTTACGAGTCCGGGCGTAAAGCGAAATCGACAGATCATCAGCCTCTCACCCACAACCATCTGGCGTTCGATTCCTTCGCTGGGACGTTCGATTGGATTGTTGGACCAATTATGTGGCGGCGCGACCGCCGCAACGTCTTCTGATTGCATTGCAGACATTATCAACCTCTGGGTTAGAAGTCAGTACCATCCGCGTCAGCGGATGGATCAAAGAACAATCATCGACTCTGGTCGCGCCTTACCCCATCCGCTTACGCGGATGGTACTGACGCTCTCGCGGATCGGACAGCCTGAACATACGCTCGCGCTGCTTCCGTGATCTTTTCTGCTTCGCCCGCGCGGATTGCCTTCACATCGACCAAGTCCGCGCCGACGCCGATCGCGGCGGCTCCAGCCTCAATAAAACTCGCCGCTGTCTTCAAACTTACGCCGCCAGTCGGCACCAACTCGATCTGCGGCAGCGGAGCTTTCAAAGACCTGATGTAACTGGCACCGCCCACCGCGCCGCACGGAAATACTTTGACCAAATCAGCGCCCGCATTCCACGCCGTGACAACCTCAGTCGGCGTCAGCGCGCCCGGCATTACAAGCGCGTCTTGATCGCGACAAGACTTGATAGTGTCGAGATTCAGCGCCGGACTGACGATGAATTTGGCGCCGGCTGAAATGCACGCCTTGGCGACTTCGGGATCGAGCACGGTGCCGGCGCCGACTATCGCATCGTCGCCAAATCGTTTCACCAATTGCTCGATGACGGAAACGGCGCCCGGCACAGTCATCGTGATTTCAAGAATGGAAAGGCCGCCAGCTTCGATTGCCTCGACGACTTGTATCGCTTCAGCCGCGGATGCTGCGCGCACCACTGGAATCACGCCGATGTCTCTAATCCGTTGAATGACTTCTGACTTGGTCATTTATTCTGTAGGGGCAGGGCTTGTCCCTGCCCGTCTTTCACTAACCGGGCAGGGACAAGCCCTGCCCCTACAGTCAAGAAGTACCGTCGCGGCTCTGCTATCGAGCCACGCGCGCCGTGCCACCTTTCATTACTCGCTCAACTTCCGCGAGCGAAGCCGTGGAGGTATCGCCCGGCGTCGTCATTGCCAAAGCGCCGTGCGCCGCCCCGCAATCGACCGCGTATTGCGCGTCTTTGCCGGAGAGAAATCCGTAGATCAATCCCGACGCAAATGAATCACCGCCGCCGACGCGATCGAAAATTTCGAGATTTTCACGCGTCGTCGATTGATAGAAGCCGCCGTCGCAGTAACACACCGCGCCCCAGTCGTTGATGGTCGCCGTCTTCGCATTTCTCAGCGTCGTGGCCACAACTTTTAGATTTGAAAAGTCCTGCGTGGCCCTCTCAATCATCCGCTGAAAATTTTGAATCTCGAGCTTCGAGTGACTGGCATCGACGCCTTCGACTTCGAGTCCCAGACAGGCAGTGAAATCTTCTTCGTTGCCGAGCATCACATCTACGAGCGGCGCCAATTCACGATTGATTTCCTGCGCGTGCGTCTTGCCGCCAAAAGATTTCCAAAGCGACTCGCGATAATTTAGATCGTATGAAACGATCGTGCCGTGTTTCTTCGCTGCTTCGATCGCTTCGCGCGCCACTAACGGGGTCGTTTCTGAAAGCGCACAAAATATTCCGCCGGTATGAAACCAACGCGCGCCTTCTGTGCCGCAGATTTCTTCCCACTCGATGTCGCCACGTCTTAGCTGTGAAACCGCCGTGTGCCCCCGATCCGAACATCCAACCGCCGCGCGCACGCCGAAGCCGCGCTCGGTGAAATTCAATCCGTTGCGGACCTGACGGCCGACGCCGTCGAACTTGGTCCAACGAATGTGCGACTGATCGACGCCGCCCTGGAAAATCAGATCCTGGACGAGACGGCCGACGGAGTTGTCAGCCAAGGCCGTGACGATTGCCGTCTCCAGCCCGAAGCATCTCTTCAATCCACGCGCAACGTTATATTCGCCGCCGCCTTCCCACACGCGAAAGCTGCGCGCCGTCGCGACACGACTGTCCCCCGGATCGAGACGCAGCATCACTTCGCCGAGACTTATAAGGTCCCAACGACATTCGCCTTTCGGTTTTATTTTCAGAGTGCGCCCCGCCATGTTGATTGAGCTATCCAAGGAATAAAGGTTTGAGGTGCCGTTCGAAAAGGTTCTCAGTCACGTTCCGCGCCACCGCAGGTTCGCACGCTTCGAGCATGTCAACGTAACGCTCACCCATTTTTGCCGCGACTTTGTATCCGACGTGAAGCAACTGCCTGAAATGCAAATTGTACGCTGCGCATTGCGGATTATGTCTCAATGAGTCTGCGTACTGCTCAGACGACCAGTTTCCAACTTCCTGCTTCGTCGGGAGTTTGTTCCGATCGATGTCGATCACCGTGGCGTAAGGCGCGCACAGCTCATCGATGTGATCGAGGGCTTCGTCATAAATCTCCTTGGCCATTTGCAAGCCCTCGCCGCCGGATTCAGCCAAACCGATGATTTCTTCCAGCCAGGTCGTTCCGGCGGTCTTCACATGAATGCCGGCGCCGGTTTGTTTCAGGGCTTTACGAATCGGTTCATAGATCGAAAACTTGTCACTGCCTGAATGGATGCTCAGCTTCAGATTGTGCGGCAGATCGTACTTCGTGATGGCGTAAGCAATGACGGCGAGATCTTCGTTAAACTCTTTTTCGAATTGCGCGATGTCGCCGACGTAATCGACACCCTTATTAAACCGGCCGGTGAATTTCGGGGCGATCGTTTGGGCGGGAATCCCTTCGTCAGCGATGGCCGCCAGAATCACCAGCAGTTCGACCGGTGTTTGCGGGCTGTCAGTTTCGTCCATCGAAATTTCGGTAATGAACTTGCCTTTCCCTTTTTCTGACTCGATGTGCCGATAAAGAGAACTCGCTTCCTTGACGGCTGCCAAATATTTCGCCGCAATGTTTTCAATATAGCCGCGCGTCGTTATGAAAGGCGAGTCGATGCCGGGCATCATCGTGGTTCCGACCAATTCATTATGTCGATCAAGAAAGGAGTTTAGTTGCTGCGAGGCGGCAGCTTGGCCGATGGCGTCCGCAACATCGAGAGTGTAGTAGTCCGAAGATTCAACGAACGCATCCACCGTCTCAGGACGAATGTGATCAGCGTCGATATGAAACGGGCCGTTCCAATTTAGTTTCCGAATCGCTTCCTCTGCTGCCTCGCGAACGCTCGCGGGATACGAACCGACAATCACATGTTCACGATGCGACTTGTTCCATACCGGCGTGACGTCGATCCCTTTGCCGATTAGCTGCATGCAAGCGCGAAGCTGAGCGCTCGCCTGGTGTGCGAACCGATCGCCCATGCCAAAAGAGTATTTCTCCAAAATTAAAGAGCCGTTCGATTGCATGTGATTTTTCAGTTGGGCCGTCAATTCCCGCCTCCAGCGGAGGCAACGTCGAGCGGCGCCGGCTCGAGTTTCGGCGCCAGCAATTGAAAGATCGCCAAAGCGATCAGGTAAGCGCTGGCCGCAATAATAAAGATCGGCACGTAACTCCCCGTCGATTGCAGAATCCATCCGACAATCTTTGATATGAGCATGCCGCCTATCGCCCCGGCCATGCCGCCGATGCCCACGACCGAGCCGATCGCTTTGCGCGGAAACATGTCTGACGTGGTCGTGAAAATATTTGCCGACCAGCCCTGATGCGCGCCGGCAGCCAGGCCGACCAGCAGCACCGCGATCCACACGTTCGAAGCTTTCGCGGCAAACGCGACGGGCACGACCGCGATCGCGCAGACGAGCATGGCCGTTTTGCGCGCCCGGTTCACCGAAACACCACGTTTGATCATCGAGGATGATAACCATCCGCCGGCAACGCTGCCCGCGTCGGCAATCAAATAAACGATGATCAGCGGCAACCCGATGCTCTTGAGATCGATCCCGTAACTCTTCTTCAAAAAATCCGGCAGCCAGAACAGGTAAATCCACCAGATCGGATCGGTCATGAATTTGCCGATCGCGAACGCCCATGTTTGCCGGTACGGGAGCAAACGCTTCCAGGGAACCTTTGCCGGCGTGTCCGCGGGATCGCTACGAATGTAGTCCAGTTCAGCGCGCGACAGCCGCGGGTGTTCTTCAGGGCGCCGGTACAAAAGCAGCCACAAGCCGAGCCAGGCAAAACCGGTCAAACCTGTGACGACAAACGTCCAACGCCATCCGTAATTCAATGTGAGCCAGGGCACGGTCACCGCAGCGACTAAAACGCCTACGTTCGTGCCGGCATTAAAAATGCCCGTCGCCAGGGCGCGCTCTTTTTTCGGAAACCATTCGGCAACTGTTTTGATGCACGCCGGAAAGTTACCGGCTTCGCCGAGTCCTAACGCGAAACGCGCCACGCTGAAACCGACCACCGTCGTCACGAGCGCATGACCCATGGCCGCTAAGCTCCAAAGCAAAACTGAAAGCGAAAATCCTTTGCGCGTTCCCAGCCAGTCCATCACGCGTCCAGTGATCAGCAAACCGATCGCATAAGCGGTCTGAAAGAAAAACACCACCCAGGCATATCCGTTCTCATCCCAGACGTGCGCTTGCTGCAAGGTGTCCTTGAGCGTGGCAATCACCTGTCGATCGAGATAATTGATGGTGGCTGCAAAGAACAACATCGCGCAGATGGTCCAACGGAAGTTGCCTACGCGAGTCGTTACATGCAGCGCGGCGTCGGCTGCGCCAATGACGCTCGCGCCCGCCGATTGAGGTGGTGAGACGTCGGATTGTGATTTCGGCAGCGCTGTGGCTTCCACTGATTCGCTTATTTGATCCATCGAATGAAGTGTTTCGATTGCGGCGCGAACACGCCGCTTCCTTAATTACTGATTCACGCCGCTGGTGAGAAAGCCGCCATCAACAACCAGTATCTCGCCGGTCACGAAGCTCGCTGCGTCAGAAGCCAGAAAGACAGCTGCGCCGGCAAGCTCCTCAACTTTCCCAAAGCGCTTCATCGGCGATCGCAGCAGCAGCTCGCGTCCACGTTCGGTCTCATCGAGGAGTTTCTTGGTCAAGTCCGTGCGAAAAAATCCGGGCGCGATCGCATTTACACAGACACCGTGCGGGGCCCATTCAATCGCCAACGATTTAGTTAGCGCGCCGACACCCGCCTTGCTCGCGCCGTACGCGGCAACTTCAAAGAGCGCCACTAACGTGGTGACCGAACAAATGTTGATGATTC
>CBFHBI010000209.1:0-5667 GCA_965653755.1 uncultured Blastocatellia bacterium | reverse complement strand
GCCGCCGCCTGGTTTCTCACCGCCGTGGTGCACGGCATTGACGGTGGCCCAGGCCCGCCGCTCCGCCTCATCCTCCGACACGCCGCGCTTCTCGTATCCCTCTTCGATGTGACGCGCTTGGCGTTTTTCCTTGTCCGTATATTTATCCTTATCTCCTCTTGGCATTTTCCTTCCTCCTTAGTTCATGTACTAATTAGTGCCGCTCAGCTTCGCGCGGCGATAAGTTGTGAAGCCAAACCACGTGCCGTAAAAGAAAGCGAGCACCAGCGCCGTGATCGCGACGGACGTCGAAACCGATCCGGTCACTTTCTGAAAGACCACGTACACGTCGCCGCAAATTCCCAGCGGCAACGCAGTCATCGCGGCGATCAAAAAATTGCTGGTGACTCGATGAAGGCGTTGCGTATCGTTACCATGCTCGGCTATTCGGTGATAAGCGGCGGGCGCCATCAGCAGAATTATTGTTAGGCTCATCAAACCCAGGCTGATCATGTGAACGTATTTCAAAGAGTTCGACAGCTTGTCGAAGCCGTCCATGAATATCAGGATGAATTCAAAACCCAGCAAGGCCTGCGCGCCGGGCAGGACCACGCGCGCTTCGGTCAGCGCCTGATCGATTTTCGTCTTCAGTTCGGTCGGCTGTGCGTGTGCTTTCATCTTTTTCTTCTGAGCGGGTGAATTCCCACCTGTCTGCGAAATCCACCCGAAGCCGTACCAGAAGAACGAACCGGTGATGGCCACGACGATTCCCGCGATCACACCGCCGGTCATACCAATAATTCGGCCAATCGCAATGTAAAAATCCAGCGCAAAAACAACAACGAAAGGAACCAGCGCGATATCCATGACGGTCGTGGCAAATCGATGGACGTCCTCTGCATCGCTGCCGCCGCGAACGATCCGATGATAGGAGCCAGGCGCCATCATCAAAGCGATCGCCGCGAGCAAAAGTACCAAGCCAGTCAGTTTTAAGAACTGCGACGATCTCGGCAGTCGCTCAAAGGCCGGTTCGAACGTAGCGCGGAACTGAAAGCCGAGGAGAATCTGCGTTCCGAGAATCAACATGCGGCTCTCATCAAGCGCCAGTTTGATTTTGTCTTTCAGTGCGGTCATCGCGTCATATCAAATTTCGTGTTTGGGCGATTCGTGTGCCAACTTCCGATTGGCTCAAGGCTTGCAATAGCCGCGCGATGGAAAGAGGTTTACCTGAAATCGCGCGACGGATTCGTACGAAGAGCCACGAACACGCGCCTGAATTTCGTACGCAGTCTCGCAGTGAAGCGCCAGCGCGGCGATTAATTGATCGAACGAGTTATCAAGTCTCAAACATGCCTACCCGACGCTCAGCCAAATATCACGTAACTGTCCTAAAGATGACGATTGTGTGGCTTGTTGTTTTTCAGTACGGAAGGGGACAGATTGACTGTTTGAAGGAGACTAGAGTCGCCATCAACACGATCCCGACAGCAAGGGAAGAAGCAGGGCGTGATTCAATCAGGGGAGAATCGCGTCCTGCTTTTATATCCTGGCCCTTCTTCATCAACCCCCCAAATTGACAGCAGTCTCGCCGCAACCGGAGAGCGGCGCTGAGTTTTTATCTGCAAGGGAGACAAACATGAAGTGCCGAGAAGTCATGACTGAAAATCCAATCTGCTGTTTGCCGGACGATAACGTCGGACAGGCTGCGCGCGTGATGCGGCGCGAACGTGTGGGTTCGATTCCGGTGGTCACCGACGAGCTGAAGAAGGAATTGATCGGCGTAATCACCGATCGCGACCTCGCTTTCAAAGTCGTGGGCGAGTCGCGCGATGCCATTCGCACCAGCGTCTATGACGTGATGACTTCGATTGTGGTCGCTTGTCGCGAGGACGATGACGTGATTAGCGCAATGCTGGCGATGGAAGAACACCAGATTAGAAGGGTGCCGGTCGTGGATTATTCGGGACGACTGGTTGGAGTTATTTCGGAGGCAGATATTTCCGTTCGCGTGTCGCCGATAATGCAACTCGTGCGCGATCTGGACCAGGCTGCGTAACAGCATCAAGTCGGTACCATCTTTGACGATCCGATCTTACCGGAGTGTTCGATTAACTTTCTCTAGCCCAGCCGTTCACGGCTGGGAAATGGCGCGGATGCTGTGGGGAAGCCCCGTTAACGGGGCTTCTTGAATAGCTGCGACACCTCTACCCAGGCGTGAACGCCTGGGCTAGAGAAAGTCGATCATCTGCCTCAGTGCGTGAGCGACGATACTTGCGGCGGCGAAACTGTGCGGCCCGATTGATTGAGATAGGCACGGACTTTTGGCGGCACATGACGGCGCAACAGGGCTTGTCGCGCCTGCCATTGTTCCGCCGGAGACATTTCGACGAGGAATCGAATTTCTTTCGCTTCGATCAAAGCGATTGGCACACCGTCACGATACAGAACGCGGTTCGATGCCGACGGCGCCAGTCGTCCGGTGGGCAGAATGATCCCAAGCATGTTCAGCGGATCGGCCGCGCTAACGGAAACCATCGAACCATCTGCCGGCGTGCGCCGAATCGATCTCAGCAGTTGCACAGCTTCAGACGTAGCGAACTGTTCGCCGGCAAATCCGCCGATGAAACGGCCACCGCGTATCTCGCCGCGCGCCTCCAGGCGACGCAGCACTCGCAAGAGATCACGCCACGGAACGTTAATCGATTCGCGATCCAAAATCTTTCTGAAGACGACGCCGTAGCGTTGCAGCAATTTCAGCGCAATCGCTTCCAAGGTTTCGCGATCCGCTTCGGTGCGGGTCGCTCCGGCATCCTGCACGCCGGAGGCGTGCGTACCTAGTCTCACCCATCTTCCCGCATCGTCCATGCTGTACACAGCTTTGTTTCGGCGACGTCGTTTCTCGACTGCGCGGTTGGTCGTCTTGCTCAGCGGCGTCAGCAACGCGCGCAATCCGGTGAAGCTGTCCGCCGTCACCATCCCGCGAAAAACCAGTTCCCCCAGCGCTTCCTCAACCATGCTCGCCAACAGACTAGTTCCTGAAACGATATCAACAAAGAATGATGCGCCGTGCTGCTTTAGATAATCATAAACAGTTTGCGTGTTGGTGCTGAGCTGCGCGCTGTTCTCACACGGCGGAAACGCGTTGGCCCACTTCTGGACATTCTTTCGATTCAGCAAAACCATCGGTGTGCTACGCACGGGCGACGACGTGCTGGCTTTTTCCGCCGTTACGCGCGGCGGTGACAGACGCAGCCACGTCAGTCTTCCGGAAACGCAGAGCGCATCGAGCCAGGCCGGATCGTAATCAGCGATCCGCGCCGGCAAAATTTCCGACTCCCACGAACCCGCAGGCGCTTCGAAACCTTCCAGTTGATCGAGAATCGCCGCGACACTGCTGGCGCCCTCGACCTTGTGTTCAGGTGCAATCTTCTGCCAAACAAAAAGAAAACGCATGAAATCAGCAGGCGAGACCGGTTCGATCTCCTTTCGCAGCCGATTCAAAGTGTAACGATGAATCCGCGCCAGCAGGCGACGCGAACACCACTCCTGGAGCGCAGGCATCCCTGCCTGCGGTCCACCGGCATCGCTGCCGGTGCTTTGCGTCGGCGTGAATTGTCCCTGCATCGCAAACCCCGCACCTTCGAGCTTCGCGAGACCGATTTCGATGTGAGTGTTTGATAGGGACTACGCGAGTTGATCGACCGTGACGGGACCCAGGCCCTCTAATCGGCCGCGCAGGATTTCCACCAGCGCATCCTCAGAGCTCCACGACTCGCTCGCGTAAGGCTCAGGAGGCTCGATTTGAGGGGTAATTAAAGCCTGTGGATGAAGCGCTCGAATTTGGTTGAGGCGCTCGGCCGAGACCCAAATCGTAACCGCAGAGAGCGCAGAGGAATCCGCAGAGGGCATCGACGAAACTTCCTCTGTGCTCCTCTGCGAAGAACTCTGCGGACTCTGCGGTTTCAAAATCGTCGCACGTCGATCGCTTATCAATTGATCGAGCAATTCTCGCCAGCCGCTGCGCTCGCCTTCCGCCGATGTAACGAACACAAGTTGCATCAGCGCATCGTGCAACTCATCCGCATTCTGCGCGTCAGGCCAGGCTTCTTCCCGCACTCGATCGATCGCCGCCTGATCGAGTTTGCCTAGATCGGCTGCCGTCTCGGCATCGAGAAACCGGCGATTCATCACAGCGAGCGTGCGCCGCTCTTCCGCCGGCGCATCATCGAGAAATGCATAAGGCTTAGCGGTTAGAATTTCCTGCGCGAGCGGCGATGGCTCATTCATCTCGCGCGCGATTAGAGTGCGCTCACCGCGCTCGATTGAACGCAGCAGTTCTTCCAAACCATGCAAGTCCATCGCTTCTTCGAGACAATCGCGCACAGTTTGTTCTACGAGCGGATGCGCCGGCACTTCGATCGGACCGGTCAGGTTTTCGGCGCAGGCAAGTTGATCCGGAAAGACCAGCGCGAGCAAATCTTCTGCGGCCATGCGCTGCAATTGCGGCGCGACTTTGCCGCCGCTGCGCCAACGCGGTACGGCCAGCGCGCGCGTCGCATTCCAGCGCCAACGAATATTGAACATCGGCGCGTTCAGCAAAGCCTGCGTCAGCACATCGCAGACGGATTTCGAACTGAGATAACCGAAGATGGTGTCGAGCGGGAAACTGTGCGTCGGCCCGAGCGAGAGCACGATCGAATCTTCGGTAGCCGCCGCCTGCAGTTCAAAATTGAACGCGCGACAGAAACGCTTGCGCAGGGCCAGTCCCCACGCTCGATTCAAGCGACTCCCGAAGGGCGCATGAATGACGACGTGTGTGCTGCCGTTCTCATCGAAGAAACGTTCGACGACAATATTTTCCTGCGTCGGCATGACGCCCAGCGCGATCTTTGTCAGCGCCAGATACTCGACAATCTGTTGCGCGGCCGCTTGCGAAATGCCAACCTCGTTAACAAGCCAATTCATGGCAGGCCCGATAGTGTCAGAACCGGGAGCGGTAGCGACCGGATCAAGTGATTCCATCGCAGGCGACCCTGGCCCCGTCGCTACCGCTCCGGGTTCTGACTCAAGTCGCTGCGCGATCTGATCGCGTAATCGCGATACCGACACAGACAATTCTTCCGATCGTCCCGGCGCTTCGCCCAACCAAAAAGGAATCGATGGCGGTTGCCCGTGCGCATCCAACACGCGCACCTCGCCGGCGCCGACGCGTTTGATTTCGTAAGAGCTGTTTCCGAGTTGAAAGATATCGCCGGCCAGACTTTCAATCGCGAAATCTTCGTTGAGCGTGCCGACGAAAGTTTCCGACGGTTCGAGGATCACACGATAGTCTGATGTATCGGGGATCGCCCCGCCGTTCGTAATCGCCGACAAACGCGCGCCGCGCCGTCCGCGGATCCGGTGATTTACCGCGTGGTGATGCAGATATGTTCCGCGCCGGCCGCGCCTCGTCGTAAATCCTTCAGAAAGCATCCGCACGACCTCATCGAATTTTTCGCGCTTCAGATTTCGGAACGGGTACGCGCGCCGGGCCATTTCAAACAAAGCATCTTCGGTCCATTCTTCCGGGGCGACCGCGGCGACGATCTGTTGCGCCAGAATGTCGAGCGGCTGTTCGGGAATGGTGAGATGATCGAGTTCGCCGCGCCGCACCGCATCGATCAGCGCCGCGCATTCGATCAATTCATC
>CBFHBI010000208.1:0-5670 GCA_965653755.1 uncultured Blastocatellia bacterium | reverse complement strand
AGGCGGGCACGAACACACCTTATTGTCGTCCCTAGCTGGACACGCGCCGATATTCAAGATGGATGCCGACGCCCGTGAGCTGGGTAGAATCGATCTGAACATTTCCAAATCAACCGGCGAACTGGAAAGCATGGATTGGCAGGCGATTCCGGTTACCGATCAGGTTAAAAACGACCCTTCCTTCGCTGCTCTCGATCTCAAGTACGAAGAATTGATGAAAGTGCTAGCGCAACCTGTTGGCAGAACCGATGTGGAGTTGGATGTAAGGAGCGCTGATGTCCGAACCCGCGAGACGAACATGGCCGACTTCATTGCTGATGTTTTTCGCAAAGCGATGGGCGCCGATGTTGCTTTGGTCAATGGCGGGTCGATCCGGGCTGATACTATTATGCCGCCGGAGGTGCTAACAAAGCGCGACGTGCTTTCAATTTTGCCTTTCAACTCGCGCGTGGTGAAGCTGAGAGTAACGGGCGCAACTCTTCGTGCGGCTCTGGAACATGGCGTAGCCACGGCGGCCGAAGAAGTGCAGCCCGGTCGTTTTCCACAAGTCGCAGGATTGACCTATACGTTCGACGCCACCCGTCAACCCGGGAAGCGAATCCTGAGCGTCACAGTCAATGGAAAGTCACTGGATGAGATGCAAACTTACACGATGGCAACGACCAACTATCTCGCGGTTGAACATGGTGATGGATACAACATGCGTGGCACAGAGTTTCTCATCCGGCCTGAACAAGGACCAGTCGATTCAGAAGTGCTTTTAAGAGCAATTTCTGCGGTCAAAGCAATCGCTCCTGTCAGTGACGGAAGAATACGGCGAATTGACGAAGGTTTGAACAAGAGCTTATGCCAGTGATTTGCCTTGACGGGGGCCGGTTGATGTTAGAAAAGCCTGGGAAGATGGGGCCAAGATGGGGGCCTTACGTGATGATATTTAGCCATACCAAGCGATACTTTGACGACCGCTTGACGCGTAAATACTGGCTCATATCGTTTCGTCAGACTACGTTGTACCATCTCCAACTTGCTTAAAATCCGTTGGGAGTAATCCCGTGAGGGTTCGAGTCCCTCGGCACCACAATTCTATCAACTATTTACAGTCAGTCGGCATCAGCCGAGGAATCGCGCAACGGAGTTTCACTCCGTTGGTTCCCTAAATGAACTGGGAGCGTTGGGCCTAGTGGAGACTACTTGCCAACTTGTGGGCGAGGGTTGGTTTCTTCCACGTTAGCGACCTTCACTAAGAACACAGCAACTGCCGGTCGCGCTTGCGAAAGTCGGGACGCAAGTCGCGATCGCACTAATCGGTTTGAATCTCATCGAGATCTGTTCCAGATTTCGGTGTGGACGTTTTAGAATGGAGTTTGCCCTTATGAATGTTGGCGCGAAATAATCCCGACCAGGATCAAGACAGCGAATGTGCCAAGACTGACTACTTCGCCGGCAACTTCGACACTGCTTCTTTCCATTCGCAGTTGCACGTCATAACTTCCAGCCGGCAGCCTCAGCGTAGCTAACCCGTCAGGTCTTGAAGGCTCAATTGGAACGTATTGGGGTTCGTTCAGTACGTGTGCTCGCCAATTTGGATAATAGAATTGTGGCGCCTCGACTAATACTCCGGTTGGCGTATCAACGTGCAAATCAATCTCGCGCGGCTTCCGCGCAGTCATCGTTACTCGGCCCACCCCTTCAACGATTCTCGCCACTGGCTGGCCGGCGGGACTATTTACGCGCTGGCGTACCGAGTCAAATTCGTGCTCTAACAAGGCGTCCCAGTGATCGATGTCGATCGATGCATTCCAGTCTAAGTCTCTCATTGACTGATTCCAGCGAGGTCGATATTCCGGAGCATCCCTACTGTCCTCGATCTGTTTTTTCTTTGCAGCACTTGTTATGGGATCCGGTTTCAATTGTGGGAACGCGGTCCACGCTTCGATGGCCATTGCTGGAAACCAAGCCGCGACCGCTGTCAAAGCTATTATCTTAAGACCCATTCCGGACGCGAACGGTTCTTTTCTCCACGCAGCAATTGCCATGACGAGCAGCGCTGTTGCTGAGATTGATAGCACCACATTGAACCGCCATGGAAACTGAAGTTTTTGCAGCGGGAAAATGATTCGCCAGACGGGAATGCTTAGCTCAGTCATCATGAAGACGGATGCCCCGGCTGTGACAAGCCAGAAGCGACTCAGCTTCTTTTGCGCATCATCGCCGTCCCGACTTCTGAGAAATAGGAACCCGCAAGCGGCAACGATGCTCATATCGGCCGCCAACAAGAGCAACACCAGCTTGTCATCGCTCCAGCCCGACCATTTCGAAAACAGGAACCAGTTGCTGTAAGAGAAGTACCCTGTGGCCATCCGATCGATCGAGACATTCTCCTGAGTGAATAACGCCGGTAGCAGATAGACGCCGGACAAGCCGATGCTTATCAGGTACGAACCGAACGTAATGACTGCCGTCTTCACTCGTAATTTCTTATTCGTCACAAACCATGCATAGGCGATCGGCACAGGAGCGAAGATGAGCGCCGTCGGCAAGTGCGTCATTACGAGTAAGGCGTAACTCAACGCCAAAACGAGCCAGGCGAACCGGCGACCGTTTACGATGCCTCTGGCAGCGATAAGAATTAACGGGAGCCATACGAAAGCCCACAACTCCGCCAAAGCGCCGCGGACGTATATCTCACCCAGGTGATATGGCATCGACATGTAGAGGATGGCGCCGATGGTTGCGCTCAGAGGATCGCTGACGCGTTTCAGCCAGAGATACGCCGAGATGCCTGACGTCACCAAAGCAATCACGCAAGAAACGCCGACCTGATGCAAGCCATACGAATCGTGTGGGAAGAATGGACGGAGTAAGCTGGTTATGAAAAAAGAAACGGGCGAATAATAGAAGAAGACTGGACTGCCCAGTCCTGCATTCATGTTACCCAACCATCTCGGGTAGAGATCGCCACTCCAAAGCTGCTCTGAAAAATGCGAATACCAAATGGCATGCGTGACGCCATCGTCGCTGAATAGAGGAACACCGAGAATCAGAACCGGCAGGGTCAAAGCTATCCCAACTGCCGCGATTGAAAACAGAATTTTTGTTTCCGTCCCCCAAAATCGGCCACATTTCATCTTTGACGCAATGCGACGGTTGAGCATTAAGACGAAACCCGCCGGGCATTCGATCCGCAACCTTCGCAGATCATAGAGAACTGAGTTTCCATCGACATCTGAAGCCTGCTATGACTAGGTGATATATGGCCTCGGCGAAGATCGAAGCCCGCTTTGCCTCAAGCGTTGAACCGTATCTCATTCACACCTGGCTTCAGCCAGGTGGACGTGCGCCACTACGCAGTTTGGAAACCGTTTAAACGGTTTCCTTCGAAAAACTGACTTTCGTGTCACCTGGCTGAAGCCAGGTGTGAATGACATCAATCCTCAACAATCACCTTTAAGAGGGTTTGAGGCAAAGCCAAGCCGCGCCAACGTTCGAGCGAATGAGATGGGTCTAAAGAAGACTCGTTTTCACCATCTCGCGTTCGTCGACCAGCCGATTCAATTTCCGGGCATTGCCGCGTAGGCTTCCCAAGCGGCGCCCAACCACCCGCAAGTCGTAGAGGTTCATTTCACGGTTCTTCCAAAAGTCAGTGAAGTGCTGCTGCAGATTCTGGCAAACCAGGTCTTCAATGTCCTTCTGACCTAAACCATCAGTCAGTTCTACCCGCAACTCGATCACATCGCGGCCGGCTTCCTGCATGACGCCAGCCTGCCAGTCGCCGCTAACGCTATTAATTCCGCGCAAGAGTTCCTCGAACACCCAAGGCCCCACGTTTCCCATTCCACACACGACCATTTCGTCACATCGCGCCCGCACCTTCGCGAGCCGCCCGACAAAAAACCCGCATGAGCAGGGCTCGTCGACCAGCTTCGTAAGATCGGTTGAGCGATATCGTATGAGTGGCATCACGTCGCGCGCGAGCGTTGTATAAATGAGTTCGCCGTAACCATCTTCGTCCACGTCGGGCACCTCGAACCAAAAGAACAGATCGTTTCGATGATAACCATTCTTTTGTTCGCATTCGGCACCCAGGGTTCCAAATGATTCGGTCTGTCCGTAGCTGAGATAGAGGGGCGCCCCCCACACGCGTTCGACAAAGTTGCGAGTTTCTTCAGTCATGTTCTCGCCGCCGCCAAACATAAACTTCATCGGCCACACGCCACGCTTTTCAGCGATTTCAGCGAGCCGTATCAACCATGAAGGTTCGCCGAAAATAATGTTGGGTTCATAGTTTCGGGCGCGGTTGTAGAATTCGACCGGCGGGATCTTACCGGCCTCGGCGTGAAAACACATTAGAAACCGCACCGCCATTTTCAGGACCACCGGCGACACCCAAAAGGACGAATCATACGCGCTGAAAATTTTGTCTTCAGGTCGCACTCCCAGACGATACAGACTGACTGCGGAACAGCGGCCCATCTCCTCCAGCTCTCGCTCCGAAAAGAAGACCCGCTTCGGCACGGGAGAGGTGGTGCCGGTTGTCTCAAAGGCAGTGTCAGGGCGGCCCGTCAGAAACGCTTCCGCACCATGCTTCCGCAAGTCTTCCCCGGTGGTGAAAAAATCGCCGAGTTGAGATGGGTGCTCTATCCGCGTAACGTCAATTCCGCGGCGCTTGAACTCCGCGCGATAAAAAGAGGATCGTTCATTTGCGAGTCGTAGGGTGCGGCGGAGACGCTCACGGCGCATCTTCTCAAGCGCCCAAGGCGGCGACAGGTTCAGAAAACGGACGGCATCCCTCGATGGCAACCGCAACACTGCGTGTTCGATTTGCTCGATTATCTTCCCCAGCATAGTCCGATCAGATTCTGTCCGGCGCACAGCGGCGAATGAGTTGATCCAAGAGTTCGACCGCCAGATCGATCTCCCTTTCACTCATGTCAAAACAGGGCGCCAACGTAAAGACGTTCTTATAGTAGCCTCCTACGTCGAGCACCAGACCCATCCTTTGTCCGCGAGCGTCGAGATCGCCCTTCATCCCTTCGGCAAATATCTTGTCGGCCAGTTCGCGATCGGGTTCGAAACCATCGGGCTGGCAAATTTCGATGCGCAGCGCCATTCCCATCCCGTCTGTGTCGCCAATGACCTTTGGGTAGCGGCGTTGCAGCTCGCGAATCTGCTCAAGGAAGTAAGCGCCTTTCCGCATCGTCAGGGTTTCGTAGTCCTCCTCTTCCATCATTTGCACCGCTTCCAAAGCTACTGCGGTGCCCAAAGGATTCGAAGAAAAAGTTGAATGGGTTGAGCCGGGCGGAAACTTTTCTGGAGAGATCAATTCCTCACGCGCCCAGACGCCTGACAGCGGATTAAGTCCGTTAGTAAGCGCTTTGCCGAAAACAATAATGTCCGGCTCAACGTCAAAATTTTCGATCCCCCAAAATTTTCCGGCGCGATAGAACCCCCTCTGGATCTCGTCATCGACCATTAAGATATTACGCTCGTCAAGAACTTTCTTTAGCGCTGGGAAATATCCTGGCGGCGGAATAACGTAACCGCCCGTGCCTTGAACCGATTCAACATAGAAGGCTCCGAATTCAGATTCGCCCGCCTTTGCGTCCCAGAACGAGTTGTATTCGGTCTCGAAGTTCTTCGCGAATTGATCGACGCAATACAATTCACACG
>CBFHBI010000207.1:0-5676 GCA_965653755.1 uncultured Blastocatellia bacterium | reverse complement strand
AGTAGAAGCCGGCGGATTCGGAAATCAATTAGGCGAGCACGCGGCCCGTTTCAATTCAAATGGCGGCGGCCGTCCCGGCGTGCTGCAGGGAACGATGAGTTATGTGCTGCAGGACGAGCGTGGACAGATCGCCACCACGCACTCGATCTCTGCCGGTCTCGATTACCCGTCGATTGGACCAGAGCACGCGTTTCTTCATGACGCCGGTCGTATTACGTACACGTCCGTGTCTGATACGGAAGCGCTCGACGCGTTTCAGATGTTGTCGCGCCTGGAAGGTATCATTCCCGCGCTCGAATCAGCGCACGCAGTTGCTTACGCTATTAAGGCCGCGCGTGAACTGAAGAGCAACGAAATTGTGATTGTTAATTTGTCCGGGCGCGGCGATAAGGACATTGATAGCGTTCGCGAAATCTTGAAGTCCCGTTAGGGACTCGATGTTTATAGAACCGTAGCAGTGTTTGGATTTTGAAAGCCCCGAGGGGCGAAATTTAATTGCGCTCCTAAAGGAGCGCGATGCATTTGCTTGCTGGGAGCTATAAACATCTGGCTCCTAACGGAGCCATGAATGTCCCGCATCGCCGAAACCTTCGCTACTCTGAAAAGCCAAAGCCGAAAAGGTTTCATCCCTTTCATCACTGCCGGCGATCCGGACCTGCAAACAACCCGCGAACTAATTGTCGAACTGGCGCGCGCCGGCGCAACGCTCATTGAACTGGGAATCCCTTTTACCGATCCAATGGCGGACGGCCCAGTCATTCAGCGCGCGTCCGAAAGGGCCTTGCGTCATGCGTTCGGGATTGCCGACGTGCTGAGCATCGTCGCCGAAGCGCGCCAACAGACCGGGGTCCCAATAATTCTGTTCAGTTATTTCAATCCGTTGCTGCACTTCGAAATTGATAAGCTCGCGCGCGAAGCCCAACGAGCCGGCGTCGATGGCGTGCTCGTGACTGATCTCGTTCCCGAGGAAGCGGACAACGTCGGTGCGATGCTCGAGCAGCATGACCTCGATATGATCTTTCTGATCGCGCCTACTTCAACTGACGAACGTCTGAGGCTGGTTGCCGAACACGCCAGCGGTTTCATCTATGCGGTGTCACGCGCGGGAATTACCGGCGCGCGTGAACAGGTGAGCGCCGAAGCCGAGAAACTCGTAAATCGAATGCGAAAGTTTTCTGAATTGCCCATCGCGGTCGGCTTTGGAATTTCGACACCTGAACACGTTTCCGATGTGTGGCGATATGCCGACGCGGCTGTGGTCGGTTCTGCGATAGTTGCCAAGATGGAATCGATCGAATCGTCCACGGATCTCGTGTCCGAGACGCTTCGCTTTGTTAGCAGCTTGATTCCGGAAAATTCGTGACTGAAAATGCCTCGCTGATATAGACTCGTGGCTGATCGTGAGAAGGCAATTAACGCTCTTTCGGCGCGAGATGACATGCGAACAAAATCAGCTACGATGCCCTCGCTGTTTCGATCGCACCGTCTTTCGCAGCCTTTATCAAATCTTTCTTTGAAACGTATTTAGGTTCGACTAAGTGGAGATGTTCGACGGAGAGCGAGTTGTTAGAGTATTCTTACGCCGTTTTCGTTGATTGACGGTTGAGTCGAGCGCGCTCTCACTCCCGGCACGCGCCGGGACAGCGCAGAGAGGGCTGCCGAGCGCGCAGTCGTTGAACTTCCTCAAACCCTCTGGAAAATCACTCTGTTGCACGTATGAAACTCTGTTCCATTTGCGCGTGAGTTGTGTTATCCTCCGCTCGTGTCAGAACCCAGAGCGGTGGCGACGGGATCAAGTGACGACGTCGCTGCAGCACAATTTAACCAAACAAGGAGCAGAAGAAAGAGATGCCCATCATGGCGGAAGACCGAATTGCAGACCGCAGCCGCGCGATTGAAGCCGCGCTGCTCAACATCGAAAAGCGTTTTGGCAAAGGATCGATCATGCGCTTAGGCGAGCGCGAAGTTTCCGACATCCCGGCGATTTCAACCACCTCGCTGTCACTCGACGCGGCGATTGGCGTGGGAGGCGTACCGCGCGGACGCATCGTTGAAATCTATGGGCCGGAGAGTTCCGGCAAGACGACGCTTGCCTTGCACGTCGTCGCTGAAGCGCAGAAAGCCGGCGGCGTCGCCGCGTACATCGATGCCGAACACGCGATGGATGCGGACTACGCGGGCAAGCTCGGCGTCAATGTTGACGACATGCTGATCTCGCAACCGGACTCGGGCGAGCAGGCTTTGGAAATCGCCGAAGCGCTGGTGCGATCGAACGGCGTCGATGTGATTGTCGTCGATTCAGTTGCGGCCTTAGTGCCGCGCGCGGAACTCGACGGCGAGATGGGTGATTCGTTGCCCGGCTTGCAGGCGCGTCTGATGTCGCAGGCGCTGCGTAAACTGACGGCGATCGTGGCGCAGTCGAACACTTGCTTTATCTTCATCAATCAGATTCGGGAAAAGATCGGCGTCATGTTCGGCAATCCCGAAACCACGACCGGCGGCCGCGCGCTGAAATTCTATTCATCACTTCGTCTCGACATCCGTCGCATCGGCGCGATCAAAGATGGCGACCGCGTCGTCGGCAATCGCACCAAAGTCAAAGTGGCCAAGAACAAAGTCGCGCCGCCCTTCCGCGAATGCGAATTCGACATCATGTACGGCGAAGGCATCTCGAAGGAGGGCGACCTGCTCGACCTCGCCACCAAAAACCGCGTTGTTGAAAAGAGCGGCGCGTGGTTCTCGTACAAAGGCGAGCGTCTCGGCCAGGGCCGCGAAAACGCCAAGCAGACGATGAAAGACAATCCGGAGACGCTGCGGAAGATCGAGACTGATGTGAAAAAGGCGCTGGGGCTGCCGGTGCGTGAAGAGGCGACCACTAACGGCGAACAGAAGAAAGCGGCTGCGGCGTCCGAGAAGACGTAGGGCTCAGATAACTGGTCGCGACGCGGCGAGCTTGAGCGCGTATCTGGTCGACATCGGTCCGATTCAGATCGATTGGACGATTAAGGAGCCGTGGCGTTTTGGCGGGTTGGAGATTAGATGGAGAACACTGTATCCCTACCTTCTCGATGTTGATCCAAAGTATGACAGGCTTTTGTTTGAGAACCAGATAGTTCCTTACGGCACTCATTTTTCTGAGTGGTTGGGTGCACTTGTATTGCACCACGCGACGGGCGGCTTTCATTGCCTCAATCAGAAATATCAGTTCAAGCGGCATAAAAACAAGCGCCTAAAACTTGAGTGGCTTGGTTTGCCGAATGAACTTCGCGATTTGCTGAAAAGACGTGACAATGGTGCGATGTTTCCCGATCTCTTAATGTTTCACCCAGAAGACCCGGGCAAATGGTTTTTCTGCGAAATGAAGGGTCCGGGCGACTCCTTAAAGCAAAACCAACGCATCCTTTTTCAGAGAATCGTGATCGCGACGAATAAACCGGTGTTTGTTTTCTCGATTACAAAGCAGCAGGCAAAATCGGTAGATGAAATATTTTGCGAGATCGCCCCAAGGTTGGAAGTCCGTAAGAGTGAACTAACTCAACTGAGGTTGCAACTCTCAGCTGTTTTGTAAGCCTGCGCCGCGTTTGCTGAATCCAACGTACTCGATCTGAATCATGTTAGAATGTTTAATACAGAGTAACTAATAATCATGACTACCGTTTCCGAAATCGAGGCCGCCATAAAAGCATTGCCACCGAGCGAGCGTGAGCGTCTCGCGGAAGATTTGCCATCCATTCTGCCGGAGTTGCGCGGAGATCTCGTTTGGCAACGGATTGTTAATGACGAGCGACCGCGACCGACGCTGTCGGCTCTCGGCGATCAGATTGAGGCCAGTTTCGAAACCGAGCCCGAGCAATTTTCCGAAATCAAAGATAGAGACTTTGAGCAGCGTTCGTGACCTCCAGAGGAACAAGCGACTTCTGGAAACTTTACTGGGCGCTGCCTGACGAAATTCGGAACGCAGCCCGCGGCGCCTACCAAAAAGTCCAACAGAACCCGTCGCATCCATCACTCCTACTTGAGCGATTGCGTGGTGACCGGCGCTTCTGGTCGGTTCGAGTCACGCGCGACTACCGCGCAGTGGCGCAGCGATTCCCGTGCGACACGTGGATTTGGGTTTGGATTGGCAGTCACAGAGATTTCGACCGTCAGTTTCCTGCCTGATCGCGAACCATCGCTTTACAGCACTTCGATGATCCCCAGATAATCGGTGAGCGATCGATAAATGAGCAAATCAATTCTCATCAAAGGTGGTCACGTCGTGACGGTGGACGAGAGTGATTCCATCGTGCGTGGTGATGTGCTCATTCGCGACGGTCGCATCGAGGAAGTCGGTGAATCATTCAGTTCAGGTGTAGACGAAATACTCGATGCGCATGGTTGCGCAGTACTGCCGGGATTCGTTCAGACGCACATTCATCTCTGTCAGACATTGTTCCGCGGTGCGGCTGACGATCTATCGTTGATCGATTGGTTGAAGAAGCGTGTGTGGCCGATGGAGGCAGCGCACACCGCGGAATCGATTCGCGCGGCGGCGCAACTTGGGGTTGCTGAATTAATCAAAGGCGGAACGACTTGTGCTTTGACGATGGAAACGGTGCGGCATACGGAAGAGGTGCTGCGTGTCATCGAAGAAACCGGATTCCGCGCGACGGTCGGCAAGTGCATGATGGACAAGGGCGACGATGTGCCGCCTGAATTGCATGAAGAAGCACGGGCATCGATCGATGAATCATTAGCGCTGATCGAAAAATGGCATCGGCGAGGTGATGGCCGCATTCGTTGCTGTTTTGCGCCGAGGTTTGCGATTAGTTGCACGCGCGAACTGTTGAGCGAAGTCGCTCGTCTCGCGCGCGAACGCGGTGTCATTATTCACACGCATGCTTCGGAGAACGAAGGCGAGTGTGAAATCGTCGAGCGCGAAAGCGGCTTGCGCAACGTGGCCTATCTCGATTCGCTGGGCATATCCGGATCGCATGTAGTGCTCGCGCATTGCGTGCATCTCGCTCCGGAAGAGATGCAGACACTTGCGACTAAGAAGACGAACGTCTCGCATTGTCCATCGTCTAATTTGAAGCTGGGATCGGGCATTGCTCCGGTTGCGGAAATGTTGGACTGGGGAATTTCTGTTTCGCTCGGCGCCGATGGCGCGGCCTGCAATAACCGGCTCGACATGTTCACCGAGATGCGCACGGCGGCTTTGCTGCAGAAGGCTTTGCATGGGCCGCAGGTTTTGCCGGCATCGCGCGCGTTGCGCATGGCGACGATCGATGGGGCTCGCGCTTTGGGATTAGCCGCGGAAATCGGTTCAATCGAGGTTGGCAAGCGTGCTGATTTGATGGTGGTCGATCTCGATCAAATACATTCGCGGCCTTTCACCGACGTTGTTTCCGCGCTGGTCTATTCGGCCCAGGCGACAGATGTGCAAACAACGATCATCGATGGCCAGGTCGTGATGCGTGATCGCGAACTCATTACGCTTGATGAGGCCGCGGTGATTGAAACTGCGAATCGGGAAGCGTTTGCCCTGCACGGGCGCGCCAACGTTTCTGTCTAGAGCGGGTCCTTGCAAAAGAGAGTCGGCGAAAAGGAATTGGATCAAAATTAATCTCTCAGGTTGGGAAGGGTGGCTTGCCCCCGCTCCTAGTTGTTTTAAAGAAAGACAAGAGCGGTGCAAGC
>CBFHBI010000206.1:0-5687 GCA_965653755.1 uncultured Blastocatellia bacterium | reverse complement strand
ACTGTTTTCGAGGGCGCCTGGGCGTCCAACTGCTTGATTTCAAAATTTGTGATCGAGACGATGCGTTGATAGTGGGCCATCTGATCGAAGAAAGCCCGCAGCGACTGGAACGAACTCTGCACGGCTACGTCAATCTTCTTGCCGCTAAACGAATCCTGTGCGACGTCGTCTTTGGGCGTGAAGTGTCGCACCGACAAGCCGGCGGCGCGCGCGCGGTCTTCAATGCCCTGAAGCACGTTGGTTAGCTCACGCTGCTCCGGCAGCAAAGCCTTCAGCTCTTCCAACTCTTCCTGTTTGTTCTTGTAGATGGTGCGGAATTCGTTGAGATGTTGCGAAGCAGCCTGCATTTCCATGTTCGCCTTTTGCAATTGCGAAATTTGCTCTTGCAGATTCTTCGTATCTTTGCGCGTGCTGCTCGTAACGAAGTACCAGAAGACGCCATAGATCAAGACGGCCACGACGCCGAATACGGCTAAGCGCGCGTACCAGGGAAGGTTGTTAATGTTTCCAATCTTCATGATGTTTTCCAGCTTGGCTCTTTACTTAGCAGCAACGTTGTTCGTTGGTTTGGCGGCAGGCGCGGACGCATTGGCAGTCTCGGGCGACTTCGTCAAAGAGTAGTTACACTTAATCGTAAACGCGACAACTTCAGGCAGTGGCGCCGCGGGTTGATTTCCGTTGCCGGCGGCCGGCTGAGCGGGCGCCGCGGCGGTTAGCGCCTTAATTGCATCCGCAGTTTGACGTTGCGTCTCGATGTTCAGATTCGTAAAAAGACCCGAGGAGAATTCCATGCTTTGGCCGAAGCGGGTGACAGCTGCTTCATTCGGCGACTCACCTTTGATCGTGATTTCAGTGTCCTTCTGTTCGACGCTCTTCAGGTAAAGACCGGGAACGCTATCAAAGCGGGCTTTGATTTCCGCCAGCACGCCACTCGGTCCTTGTTGCGAGCTGCGCAGCTTTTCAATTGCCTCAATGCGGATTTTGATGTCGTTCAGCTTCTTGTCGAGATCAGCCTGCTCTTTCTTGACCGCATTCATCTGATCGTTGATGCGGCGCTGTTTCTCGAGCTCTTTCGCGGCGGCTTCGTGCTGCTTGTTCGAGCTGACGTAATCGAAACCGATTCCCAGGACCAGCAGGGCCACAACCGTCAGGACCAGCAGGAATGTTTGCGTGCGAGTACTCGAGACTTTGTCCTCGACAAACGCCGCGCCAGTCGGACGATCGGTTACCGATTCCAAAAGATTTACTTTGATCATCCTGCGTCAACTCCTCTCAGCGCCAATCCGACTGCGATTGCCATCTCGGGAACAATCTCGCGCATGTATTCAGGATCAAAGCCGCGCGAATCGACTTTGATCATCTTGAACGGATCGAAAATCTCGACCGGCATTTCAAAACGGTGCGACAGAAATTCGATCAGGCCGTTCAGTTTCGAACCGCCGCCGGTGACCAAAATCTTTTCCACGGCCAAACCGCCGTCTTCAACCGTCGCGCGGTAGAAGTCCATTGTCTTTTGAACTTCGAGCGCGAGAATGTCGGAAACTGTTTCGAGGATCGGAGAGATATCGCGGTCCTCAGAGCCTTCCGGTAAAGGCATGCCGCGCTTGACTTGCTCGGCTTGTTCGAAAGTCAAACCCAGTTCCTTTTGCAACAGAGAAGTGTATTGATTGCCGCCGAAGGTGGCGTCGCGGGTAAACACCGAACGGTCGCCGTTAAGAATATTGATATTCGTCGTTGACGCGCCGATGTTCAGTAACGCCACGACCTGGCCCGGCTGCGGGTCATAATTCAGTTCGTAGCAGTTCTGCAGCGCGAACGCATCAACGTCGATCACCGCGGGTTGCTTGCCGGCAAGTTGAATCGCCTGCTTCAGGTTCGCAACTTTGTCACGCTTACAGGCGGCCATCAGCACATGAACCGCGTCTTCCTTTTGTTCCGTTACGTGATAGTCGAGAGTCACGTCTGCGATATCGAACGGAATGTGCTCTTCAGCATGCCAGGCGAATGACTCTTGCAACTCTTCCGAGCTCATCTGCGGCAGCACTATGTTCTTCACGATCACCGAGTGACCGTTGACGCCGGCCGCGACTTTCGCTGTTTTGATCTTGTGCTCGTTGAAGATGCTCGAGATGGCGTTTGAAACAGAGTTCAATTCCATGATCTGACCATCGACGACTGAATCAGGTTCGAGCGCCTCGTATCCCAGACTGACGAGTTGAAACGCGCCGCCTTTACCCTGCAGTTCGACGGCCTTAACGCTGCTCGAACCGATATCTACGCCGACCATGCTCTTGTTAGGTCGCTTGAACATTATTAATGACTCCTCACTAACTTCGACATGAGTAAACGTTGACGACGCACGCGAGCACGCGCGCGGCGGGCGCGAGACAGACCAATCCGCACCAGACGGGTTCGGCAGGAATAGCTTGTGTTCATCATTGGATTATCCAAACGATTTAGTAGCTCTTTGCAAAGGGCGGGGCGATTTCGGCGGAACGCCGCCGGCAGCGATAAAGACTAGAGTCCAGTGGTAGAAGAATCCGGACCGGAACTGCCATCGCTAGGCTACAATAGCGCCCAACGGTTGTCAACAATATTTTCTATTGATAAACAGCCTGTTTCGATTTCTGAGGTCCTGGCGACATTCTGGTCAATTTGAATGAGAGTTTACGCAGCTTTGACGATTGCCACTTCGCCTAATCAGAAGTTACCATGCGCCGCTTGGTGAAATTTAGGCGCATCGTAATTCTACTGCTGACGGTCATCATCCTGGGTTCTGCAGGATGGTTGTATTGGAATCACATTTCCCGAGCGGACCTCAGCGTTTGGGCTTCCGCGGACAGCCTCGCTTATGTCGAAGTCGATGATCTCGCAAGGTTAACTGAGGGTGTCGAGCGGACGCAGGCCTGGAAGGGACTGGCGCCGCTGCTGGGCGCGCCGCAGAATCTCTCGCCGAATCTCTGGTTGATCCGACTCGCGCGGTGGACTGGGATCGGGTCCGCTGACTCCCTTCTATTTGCCCGGTCGCAGGTGGCCATAGTTCTCAGCGGCAGCGAAGGCACTGAAGCCGGGACGACGTTAGTTATCAAACCATTTCTGACGCTCATTCTCGAAACCCATACAACGCAGCGTCGCATGCGAGCGGCAGTCGAACGTCATCTCGAGGATCTGGCGCGCGATCACTTTGTCAACCCAGCATTCGTGCGAAAACAAGTCGCCGGCTTTGAACTAAACGAATGGCAGTCCGAAGATGGCGCTCGCAGGATCGTATTCACCTTTGTGAACACGACAGTTTTGATCGCGAATGATGAAAATGGCGTACTGCGCTCAGTCGAGGCGGGAACTGGTCGCCGGCCTTCGCTCAGTCGCGCAGAAATCGATCAGCTGCGCGGCACTGATTCTTCCGCGGCCGCAGCCTTCGGATTTGTCACGCAGAGCGGAGTGAAATCATTGCTGCAGGCATATGCACTCAAGGCCGAAGGCGCCGACGGCGTTTCCGTTGATGCAGTGACGAAGGCCCGTTTGTTTTCCGATACGTTCGGCGGAATCGTTAAGGACTTGGCTTGGACGACCCAATTCACCCAAGGCTCAGTAGAAGATCGCGTCTCAATTTCATTGGCGGAGGGAGTGACCGATCGTCTGGGGACAAGCATGACTCCAAATCGCGCAGTTGATTTGGCCGACCTTCCTTTTGTTCCGAGCAATAGCCAATCGGTATCTATCTACAGTTTTCACGATACGGCCGGCGTTTGGAACGACCTCAGTGCAGTCATCTCGGCCCACGCCGATTTAATTGGCGCAATGGCTGCCCGCCCGCTGATGCACAGTCTGCTCAATGCGTATGGTGTCGCTGATGCGGAAACTTTCACTCGAGGAGTCGGGACGCGTCTGGAAACTGTGCGAATCGATGAGACGACTCCCGGAGTGTTGATCGCTGAAGTATTCGACCGCCCAATGATCGAAAAAGGAATAGCAGACCGGTTTGGTGTGCATCCCAAGAAAGAAACATTCGGCGGTGCCGATCTGATCATGACACCCGATAACTGGACGGCTGCGTTCTTTGAAAACAAGTTCTTGATTGGTCCCGACGAACACGTGCGCCATTGTTTGCAGGCCCGTATGAATGGCGAATCGATTTCTTCGACTCGAACGTTTCGTGAGGCGCAAAGGTTCGTGGACGTTTCGTTGCCACTCTCTGTTCTCACGTTTACGAACGACTCGCGCGCCGCGGTCTCGTTTGTTGATGCGTGGTCACGGCAGCAGCGTTCAGCGTTCTCAACGAACGCCGCCGCGATTGCTGAGACCTCGCAAGCGCTGCCAATGGCCATGAGTGCGGTCGTGGTGAAACCAGGCCGCGTGGAATGGACCAATCGTTCGTCTTTTGGGATCGGTGGCGCCATTGCTGCGGAGTTACTTGCCGAAAGATGAGGGACCGGAGATTATTAATCGCAACTTTTAATCGCGGTAAACTGGAGGAGTTTCGTCAGCTTCTCCAAGAGCTTGCCTTCGAGCTGCTTGACCTGAACTCATTTCCATCGCTTGCTGCTGTTGCCGAAACCGGAGAGACCTTCGCGGAAAACGCGAGGCTGAAGGCAAGCGGCTATGCCAAACAGACGCTGTGCATGACGCTGGCAGATGATTCGGGTCTGGAGGTAAGCGCGCTCGGCGGAGCACCTGGAGTTCGGTCTGCGCGCTTTGCCGGCAATGATGCATCCGATGGAGACCGCATTCGGAAATTGCTGACCGAGCTTTCGCTAACGAAGCATGAAGATCGCAGCGCCAAATTTATTTCCGCTATTGCGGTCGCTAATTACGATGGAGAGATTCTCAATGTCTCGGTTGGCGTCTGCGAGGGACGCATAACAGACGAGCCGCGGGGCGCCAATGGCTTCGGCTTCGATCCCATCTTTATTCCCAACGGAGTGGCGTGCACCTTCGCTGAAATGACCGCCAGGGACAAGAATAGAATCAGCCACAGGGCGATGGCTTTGAATAAAACTGAAGAATTCTTGCGCTCCTTGACCGTCCGTTCGGGGGATGACTAGAATGGCGCGTCCACGGGTTAACGCTTTACGGACGGGGCGTAGCACAGCCTGGTAGTGCGCTCGGTTTGGGACCGAGAGGTCGGAGGTTCGAATCCTCTCGCCCCGACCATTTTGAAAGAGCGCGGGTCATTCTCACCTTTTCCTCCCGCTCTCCGCTAAAAAAAATTCCCGAAATCCCGAAAAACTGGCGATTTCTAGCAGACTTTATGCCCTGTCTGTGGTATATGTGGCTCCGATAGATTTCCCATTTCGAGAAATTTTGGAGGGGCTACACCCAAATGGCGACCACCGCAGCAGGCAAGAAGCGCATGACCCAGTCCGATGTGATTAACTATTTTGCGGAAAGGACTGGAATGAAGCGTCCGCAGGTCAAGCAGGTGTTTGAAGATCTGGCCAACCTGGCCACCAACGAAGTCAAAACAAACGGAGAATTCGTGCTCCCCGGCTTAGGAAAGTTGGTTAGATCAGAGAGAAAAGCGCGGGAGGGCCGGAACCCAGCAACTGGTGAGACAATCCAGATTCCGGCCAAAACGACGCTGAAATTCCGCGTTGGTAAGGCAATGAAAGATTCCGTGCTTCCGCGCAAATAAGCGGCAGATTGGCTTTCTAGAAATCGTTTTTCGCCAAGGCTATCAAGCGTCG
>CBFHBI010000205.1:0-5697 GCA_965653755.1 uncultured Blastocatellia bacterium | reverse complement strand
ATCGGGTGAACACGGAATTGGATCGTCTGCAAGCGGTGACTGCTGCCGATATTCAACGCGTGGCCCAGAAATATTTCACGGACAGTAATCGCTACGTCATCTATTATTTGCCGGAGTCGGAACGGCCGAAGAGTACCGGGGCGATGAATACTTCGAAGGGAGGAGAAGCAAGATGAGAAGAATAATTATTAGAGCCCTCTCTAATCGTCAGGCTACCGGGCCGTTAATCGGAAGTCTTTTATTAGTCGCAGCAATCATTGTCTCCGTCGTAGGCAGTGCGAATGCGCAGACGGCGCAAGCAACGCCGCCACCTCCGACTGCGCCACATTCAGCAGTTTTTCCGAAGCCGGTTGAGAAGACGCTGCCAAACGGTTTGCGTGTGATTGTCGTTCCGCGGACCGAGATCCCGCTGGTTACAGCGCAGCTTCTAATTAAGAGCGGCGGTGAAGTTGATCCGGCAGACCTTTCAGGCGTCGCCGATATGACTGCATCTTTGCTGACGCGCGGCACGACCACGAAGAGTGCGACGCAAATCGCGGAAGCCATCGAAGCGCTGGGCGGCACATTGAATTCGGGAGCCGGTTGGGATTCGTCTTCAGTCGCAACGAATGTGATGTCGCCGCGCATCGGATCAGCGCTGGAGATCATGGCTGACGTGGTACGCAATCCGAGTTTTAAGGACGACGAGATCGATCGATTGCGTCGTCAATCGTTGAACGGTTTGCGCGCCGCGCAGGCGACGCCGGGTACGATCGCGCGGCTGGTAGCGTCGCGCGTGGTCTATCTTAACTCGCCCTATGGACATCCGTTGGGGGGCACGCCTGAGTCTCTGCCGCGCATCAAGCGTGACGACATCGTCAGGATACATTCAACCTATTACCGTCCGGACAACGCCATCCTGGTGATTGGCGGCGACATCACCCCGGCGAATGGATTCGCTCTGGCCCGGAAGTATTTCGGCGATTGGCAGAATCCTGCCGGCCCGCTGCCGAAGACCCAGGCGACAGCGCCCGAGAGCGATGCCAAGGGCCGGCGGATTTTGGTGATCGATCAGCCGGCGGCCGGACAGACAGCAGTGCTCGCGATTCGCTCGGGCATCAACCGCAGCAGTCCCGATTATTTTCGCGGCATCGTCGCGAACGCCGTGCTGAGCGGCTACTCGGGGCGTTTGAATTGGGAAATTCGCGTGAAGCGCGGGCTGAGTTACGGCGCAGGCAGTGCGCTGGAAACGCGGCGCTGGGCGGGGGCGTTCAGCGCTTCGGCGCAGACCAAGAACCAATCGGGCGCGGAAGTCGCGTCGTTGACTTTGGCGGAGATTTCAAAATTGGCTACTGGCGAATTGCTTGATTCGGAATTGAATCCGCGCAAGGCGAGTCTCCTCGGCGGTTTCGCGCGCAGCATGGAAACCACCGGCGGCGTGGTAAACGAATTTGCGTCGCTCGCGCTTTACGGGGTGCCGCTCGATGAAGTCAATCGTTTCGTCGCGAACGTTCAGGCAATAAAGCCTGATGACGTCAAAAGCTTTGCGGCGGCGCGCTTGAACGCCGACAGCACCAGCGTCGTCATCGTCGGCAACGCGAAAGAGTTTCTGCCGGACCTGCAGAAACAGTTTCCCAACGTCGAAGTGATCCCCGCATCTGACTTGGACTTGAACAGCGCTAGTTTGAAGAAGACAGTCAGCAAGAATTAGATCTCTCTGATTTGGAGTGCGCGGCAGAGCGTAGCGCCGATGCCGCTTTGGATAGTCGCAAATTAGCTTGCCTCATCATTCTTTTTAATGCATCCAAAGCGCCGTCGTTGGCGGCGCACTCCAAATTCATAACCAATGCATCGAAACCTTCGTTCCTTCCTCGATCTCCTGCGCCGCGAAAACGATCTCACGACAATTGAAGCTGAGGTCGATCCGTATCTTGAATTGGCCGAGGTCCATCGGCGCGTGATCGAACAGGGCGGGCCGGCACTGCTGTTCAAGCGGGTGAAGGGAAGTCGTTTCCCGGTCGTCACAAATCTATTCGGCACGGCGAAGCGAATCGAACTGGCTTTTGGAAAGAAGCCGGAACATTTCATCAAACAAGTTGCCCACGTCGCCGAATCTCTGCTGCCGCCAAATCGATCTGAACTTTGGAAGCATCGTTCGCTGGTGCGAGATTTTCTCAAGCTGGGCACGCGCACTGTTTCGCGAGGAGCAGTCAACGAAGTGATCGAGAAGCCGCCGCGATTGCAGGAGCTACCCGTGCTCACCACCTGGCAGGAAGACGGTGGACCATTCATCACGCTGCCGCTTGTGTACACGGAAAATCCGCTCACTAAGAAACACAACCTGGGCATTTATCGGATGCAGGTTTATGACGCGACGAAGGCGGGACTCCACTGGCAGATTCAGAAAGGCGGCGGCTTTCATTATCACGAAGCGGAAAAGTTGAATCAGCCGCTGCCGGTGACGGTGTTTCTCGGTGGTCCGCCCGCACTAATCATTTCCGCGATTGCGCCTTTGCCGGAAGATGTGCCTGAACTTGTTCTGGCGTCGTTGCTTGGCAGCGAGAAGTTACGAATGGCGAAGAATCCCGACGGCGCCGCGCATAAACTTGTGGCTGAGGCCGAGTTCGCATTGATTGGCCATGCAAAGCCGAAAGAGCGGCGACCTGAAGGACCGTTTGGCGATCATTACGGCTATTACTCTCTGCAGCACGATTATCCAGTTTTTCACTGCGACACGATCGCTCATCGCCGCGACGCGATCTACCCGGCGACGGTAGTTGGAAAACCGAAACAGGAAGATTTTTTCATCGGCGATTATCTACAGTCTCTGCTGTCGCCGATATTTCCTTTGGTGATGCCGAGCGTCAGAGATCTTTGGAGCTACGGCGAGACTGGGTTTCATTCGCTGGCTGCCGCGGTCGTGCGCGAGCGTTACACGCGCGAGGCGCTGGTGGCCGGGTTCAGGATTCTCGGTGAAGGCCAGTTGGCGCTGACGAAGTTTCTGATGCTGACCGATTCGGCGATCGACTTGCATGATTTTCGTGGTGTGCTTGAACACATTCTCGCGCGGGTTCGTTGGGAACGCGACTTCTTCATTTTCGCTAACACGTCGATGGACACTCTCGACTACACGAGCGGCAAAGTGAATGAAGGCAGCAAAGCGATCCTAATGGGACTGGGCGACGCGATTCGCGATCTGCCGCGTGAGTTTCATGGCGAATTGCCGCGAGACGTTTTGCGCGCCGAGGTATTCTGTCCTGGTTGCTTAATCGTGCAAGGCCGGCCTTACGTTGATGACGAAGAACAGGCTGCGCGTCTCGCGCGAGGGCCGGCTTTTGCGGACTGGCCACTTGTCGTCTTGCATGACGATGCGGGCGTCGCGAAATCGACAACCGATTTCCTTTGGGCAACCTGGACGCGCTTCGAGCCGGCGTCGGACATCTATGCCGCCGAGACAAATGTCATTCGTCATCATCTCGCCTACCAGCCGCCAATCGTGATCGACGCACGCAAGAAACCGACACTGCCGGATGAGCTAATCGTTCGTGAGGACATCAAGCAATTGGTCGATCGTCGCTGGCGTGAATACTTTCCGTAGCAGCGCCGACATCCCTGTCGGCGGTTCGCGCGCATCTTGCGCGCCCCTTTCCGTAATTACCGGCAGGATGCCGGCGGACCGCATGCACGGATGCGTGCGCGCCAAAATATGATCAGTCTCTTTTTTGTCATTATTATCGGATTGTTGGTTGGTCTGATTCTGTTTCTGCGGCTGATCCTCAGTCCGCTACCAATCGGTGAAGAGGCCGATCCGCGAAGGCGTTGGCGAAAAATTTTTCGCGTTACGCTCACAGGTTTTCTGCTGCTGGTTCTGGCCTCGCTGCTGTGGGGTTTCTTCATCGAACCGAACCGGCTCGTGCTTCACCAAGAGGCCATTCAAATCGACAATTGGCCCAGCGAATTGAGCGGCATACGCATCGCGATGATCGCAGATCTACACACTGACAATCGATTCATCAACGAGCAGAAGCTCGATCAGATCGTCGCCCTGACCAACGCGCAACATCCTGACCTGATTGTTTTATTAGGTGACTACATTCAGGGAGGCCGCAATGAGTCGTCTAATCGGGTTGAGCCCGAAATCACCGCGGCGCATCTGAAGAATCTGAAAGCGCCGCTGGGTGTCTATGCCGTGCTCGGCAATCACGATTGGTGGTACAACGGCGAGCGGGTGAGACGCGCGTTCGAGAACGAAGGCATTCCCATTCTCGAAGACGAAGTCAAAGAATTGAGTTGGCATGGGAGATCGTTTTGGCTCGCGGGACTTGCGGATTTATGGACGAGGCCGCAGCACGTCGCGCCCACCATCGCCAAAGCTCCGCCTGGATCGACCGTCATCGCTCTGACCCACAACCCGGACATATTTCCGACCCTGCCCGCGAGCGTGCCGCTGCTGCTCGCCGCACACACCCACGGCGGACAGGTAAAGCTGCCGCTGATCGGAACGCCGGTGGTGCCCTCGCGCTTCGGACCAAAATATACCGCCGGAGACATTTATGAGAATGGCCATCACATGTTTGTGACGACCGGCATCGGCACGAGCATCATGCGCGTGAGATTTCGTGTGCCGCCGGAGATTGTGATCCTGACTGTGAATGCTCGTTAACGAGAAATAAAAAGCGGTTCGTGCCCAGCACCTAATTACACGCCGAGAATGTGTCGCTAACATCGATGTCGGGCGCGCTTGCATACCCCTTCAGCACAACATCAGGTGGAGGCGAAATATGAATGTGATAATGCTTGATGCTTTCGTCGGCGTACCTCGTGACATGTGCTGTCCTTAGGTAATCTTTCAGAAGTGCAATGGGAACGGTAACAAAACCTTCGTCTGCCATTACGAAGATGAAGTCAGTGCATCCAGCGCTTTGTGCAGCTTCGAATGAGGAAGGATTGATCCCGTACCAAAACATTTGATGTTTCTCGTGCAGCTTAGAATACTGAACCTTTACAAGTCTCCCATCCGACAGCCTAAACAGCTTGAGCCTTTCATTAATTACTAACTCGCCGCCACCAAGCTGCTCGATAGCATCGAAGACGATGGAACCAGTATTGGCCTCGTCGTCGGGCTGCGTAATGAGTATTGGACTACTACGATCTGGCGAGTAATATTCTAGGCTACCGTTAACCACGAACTTCTTGACTCGATAGATTTCCGTTGGGACGTCGAGTGAGTCACAAAAGTCAGTAAGGTCTTTGTTCGTTTCGACGATAAACAGCGCCAGTGAAGGTTGGACACTCTCAACGAACAACTCGATTTTCTGAAATAACCTAACCGCATCGGTGCGCAACTGCTTGGCGACGTCAGTCGCTCTGCCCTGCGCGATCACCGCTTCAAAGAGCCTATCCCGAACTTGACGCAGTGTGGCGCTATTCCTGCCAGCAACAACAAATCGTGTTAGTTGCTCAGCGATGTGAGGCCACACTCCATGGCTCAATAATTCGCATTCAACAATCCACCAGGAGCGTGTAAAAAAATTGAACACGAATCCGTCGGGCACACCGTGCTTGCCGGACGCTGTCGTAATGCGGAAACCGGGCAGTAGGATGCAATCACCGAAGAAGTTCGAAACGTGGAGGTGGACCCAAGCCTCAAGTTCCTTCTCAAGATCGAACGGAGCGTCCGTAATAGGCATTAGCAACCCTAGTTAACGCCCGCCATTA
>CBFHBI010000204.1:0-5697 GCA_965653755.1 uncultured Blastocatellia bacterium | reverse complement strand
ATCGCCGCCGGCCGCGAGCGCGACACCGAGATGGTAGTAGTAAGCCGGCGTGGGCGAGCCGTTGGTGCGGCGCGCCGCTTGTTCCTCGATCGAAATAGCTTTCTTCAATTGTTCCGCCGCCGCGCCGTAGAGACCTTTTTTGTAATAAACCCAGCCGAGCGTGTCCGAGAAACTGGGCACACCGGGGTTCGCTTGCACCGCACCCTGGGCCAGACGCACGGCTTCGTCCATGTTGCCTTTGCCGTATTCGGCGTAGAGCCACGCGAGATTGTTAGCAGCGAAGACTGCGTTCTCGTCTTTCGCGAGGGCCTTACGATAGTTGTCGATCGCCGCGTCGATGTTTTGCCGGTTCATCTCGAGCATGCCGATCAGGGTGTAAGCCGCGGCGTTATCGGGACGGCGTTCGACGATTTTGCTGTATTCGGCAATCGCGCGGTCCTGCTGATTGGTATTGACAAACAGCGCGCCCAGCGCGGAGTAAGCGGCGAGGTAGTTCGGATCGATTTCCAGCGCGCGGCGAAATTCGCCTTCCGCGGCGGCGGCGTTCTTCTCAAATCCAAAGACCTGGCCTTTGAGAAAATGCAGACCCGGATTGTTTGGTTGGGCCGCAATCGATTGATCGACGCGGGCGTGCGCCTGGGCGGTTTGATTGCGCGCGGCGTAGATTTGAATCAGTCCGCGCAGCGAGTTGAAGTTCGCCACGTCGAGGTTCAGCGCGTTGTTGAAGAACCCAAGCGCTTCGTCGGTCTTGCTTTCCGCGAGCGAAACCCCGGCCAGATTCACAAACACGTCGGCGCTGTTCGGCGCAGCGTCGTGGGCCATCATGAAATCCTGCCGCGCAGTCTTCGTGTCGCGCAGTTGCAAAGCCGCCGATCCATGCGCCACCAAAGTGTTCCCACGGAGGTCAGCCAATGTCTGCGGCGTCATTTCCTTATCAGGCGTCGCTTTATTGATGCGATCGAGCAACTGAGAAGCGATTTGCAAAGCTGACTTCGCGTCGCCGCTCGCCAGATTAATCTGCACCTGCATCAACTTTGCCGGCAGATAATCGGGATAATTTCGCTCCAGGTCGCCGGCGTAGATGCGCGCCTGATCGATTTGGCCGGAACGAAGATTCGCGTCGGCCATAAAGAACAAACCGGGACGCGAATTAGGGTCCTGTTTGAGTACTTCCTGCAAATCGGCAATCGCGGCCTTCATGCTGATCGTGTCGCCGCTGTGCATCTCGACGCGCGCGCGCAAAACTATCGCCTGTCGATCGTGAATATCCTGCTTAAGAACTTCATCGACCTGAGCAGCCGCGCCGGTCGCATCGCCGCGGCTCAGCATCAGTTCAGCGAGACGGTAGTGGCCCTGGTTGTAGTCAGGAGAATTGGTCACGACCTCTTTGTAAATCGCAATCGCTTCATCCAGCCGCCCCGTCGCCGCATAAAAGTCGCCCAGCACCGAACGTCCGGCGGATGTGTCCTTGTCGAGCTCGGCCAGCGCTTTGTAGGCCTCTTCAGCTTTTTCGTAGCGCTTGTTCACGAGATAGAAACTTGCCTGCACGAAGCGGGCATCACGATCTTTTGGATCGATCTGGACGGCAGTTTGGAATTCGCTCTCGGCCGCATCGACGCGGTTCGTTTGCACGAGATACTTGCCGTATTGGTAGTGGGCCAGCGCAGATGAACTGTTTATGGCAATCGCGCGCTGGAAGGTCGCGTCGGCCATCGCCATGTTGTTGGTGGCGGCGTAGAAACGCGCCAGGCTGAGGTACGATTCAACCCGCTGCGGATTCAAATCGACTGCATGATTGAATTCCACCAGGGCGTCAGACTTCTTGTCCTGGGCGAAGTACACGCTCCCCATCAGGATGTGGCCTTCGATGTGGTTGGGATCTTTTTGCAGAATCTGTTGAGCCAGCCGTTCTGCTTCTGAAACTGCCGCCGCCGACTGGCTACCGTTGACGACGTAGTAGTTGCCGAGCTTGACCCGCACGTCGAGATTGTTAGCGTCCAGGGCCACCGTCCGCTGCATCTCTTCCAAAGCTTCCTGATAACGAGTCAGGCCTTCGTAGGCGTTCGCCAGGCCCCAGTGAGCATCGGCGAAGTTCTCGTCGATTTGCAGCGCGCTGCGAAACTCGAGCGCAGCGTCCTGAAATTTCTTTTCTTTCAGCAGCGCTTGTCCGCGGGCGACGTGTTGGGCTTTGGCTTTTTCGGGAGTCGTGCACGCGCCAATCAACAGCGCGAAGACGACGGGGATGATGAGCAGAAAAAGGGTAGAGAAGTTTCGGCGGCACTCGTGAATTTTCATAAAGTCTCCGTTAGTAGCGCCAGCTGTTTGCTTCCATCGCAAATTGACAATTTGCGCTACTTTGGTCGCTGCAGCAGTTGTCTCCGTCGGCGGGCAAAGCTTCCGAAGGCCGCATCAGCGAATTTAGAAAGTGTCAAAAAACGTCACTCGCTTGCACTCGCGAGTCGTAGAAAAGAAAGGGTTAATGCGCAGGTTATTTCAGGAATTGTTTGGTGATTGCCGCCTGAAGGCGGAACTCTAAACATGGATCAGTTGGGAACGAATGCTGGTAGTTCGGCGATAGATCGCGAAGCTAAATCTATGGCCGATTTTTCCGCTTCGGCCGGCGCGTTTTCATCAATCGGAGCGACCACGCGGACCAGCGCGCCGTCCGAACGCCGGCGGGAGACGCTATCAAGCACCGTGTAAACCTTGGCCCAATATTCACTGGCGATGCTGCGGCCACGACCCTGATACCAGTAGATCACGACCGCGCGTTGATTTTCTTTTTGAATTACGTAGCGATTAGCCGTGAACGACGCACCGGCGGGACCAGCCAGCGTGATGCGGCCGCTGTCGTTCATTACCCAACCCGCGCCCGGCAGGCAGTTCAGCGGACTGTGATAGGTTGCGCCGTTTCGCTGCGTGGCGTAGTAACCGATGTACAGCGAGGCGAGGTGTCCATTGGCCGCATAATTGCGCGAAACATAATCGTCCGCGCGCAAGACCTGTTCGGTATCGGTGTCGAATTTCTCGTCCACGCCGTACCGCTGCCATGGTCCAACCTGCGTCGGAAATTCGTTCAGCGCTCGTCGCGACACTCTCGCTTCACCGGCGCACTCCCACGCGTTGATAACGCCGCCGCTGATTATCAGCACGACGAAGAGAATCCAAAATCTACGATTTGTTGAGGATCCGTTCATTCAGTTAGCTCAAACTCGTTTAGAGTCGGGCTACTGCCCGACCAGGCGGACGGTAGCCCGCCTCTAAACGAATTGATAGAAAAGATTTTGATGTGATCCAAAATCGAACCCGTCGCGAATAGCAGCAACGCAGCCGCAACGTAAACAACCCAACCTGAGAACGAATGAAAGAAGCCGTCGGCCACCTGCGTCCCGTAGAAATGGGCCAGCACACCCGTGCCGCTTACGCGCAGCGCATTTGTAAAAATGGCAATCGGCACCGCGGCCGCAACCAGGATTAAAGATCGCCAAAATGTGAATCGCGATAGCACGGACCGGATTTTCGACTTTGATTTCTCGTGGCCATTTGGGCCAGGAGTTTGTGGCGTTTTTGGCGTGGTGAAATACGCGTAAATCACCGCCAGAGCGAGCAGGGTCATGAGCGATCTTATCCCGCTGCACGCTTCAACGACGGCCAGTCTTTTCGGTTGCGATGCGCCGAGCGGCATCAGTTCGATTACGTTACCTTGCCGGAAAACGGGAATGCTCAGCACCGACATCGCCCCAACCGCGCAACGCGACGCGAAGAGCTGCAAAGGGAAGGCGATGCGATTGAACAGGATTTGCGGAATTGGAATCGAAAGCGCGAAGAGGACCAGCGGTACAGCGATTAATCTGATCATCCGCACGCCAAAGAAATAAATCACGATGCTGAGCAGCATCAACAATAGCGAGAGTCTTTGCACGAATAGTTCGGCGCCGGCAGTACCGGCCCACAACATGAACAGCGACACAGAGACGCCGGCCGCGCCAATCCAGACTTGTGTTTGTCCTTTCGGCGCCGAGAAGCGCTTTCGCTCCTGCCAAATAATGAAGGCGATGACAAACGGGATCAGCAGCCCGTGCGAATAATTCTCGTCGTGCCACCAGTCGTTCGACAGCTTGACGAGGACTGAGAAATACACGAAGGCCAGCGCGACAGAGATCGCAATTGGCTGAAAAAGTTTTCGGGGGAACGCACTCATCTCGATGCGACGCGGCAGAGGGGCAATCTCTGTGGCAGCCGTTTGGGGGCCGAAAATTTACGATTCATCCTCCAGAATCAGGAAAGGATTAATCTGCGGCGATTTCCTCTCATTATCAGTTCCCGTTTCGCCAACATTGGGATTGTTTATTGCGGCCCGCGCTGACGCTTGGGCTTCTGACACCACACCGTACGATTCAATCAATTGCGCCACGTTGGCTTTCATGTCGAACTTTCTGGCGACGATTTCGCGCGCGGCCTCGCCCATGCGCAGACGCGTATCAGCGCTGCTGAGTAATCCCATCACACGTGCGCTCATTGCTTCGGCATCGCCGCGCTCGACGAGATAACCTGACTCGCCATCTGACACGAGTTCGGGAATCCCGCCCACGCGCGTGGCCACCACCGGTTTTCCGTTCGCCATCGCCTCGGCACTCATCGAGCCGAAGACTTCTTCCCAGCGCGAGAACTGACAGACCACGTCAAACGCTTGGAACACGCCCTCGCCGAGCGGATCATCAATCATGCCGGTGAATGTGATTCGGTCGTTCAGGCCTAACGCCTCGGCATGTTTTTCGTATCGCTCGCGCGCGGCGCCATCGCCGACCCAAACGAACTGCACGTCCGGGCGCAAGGTGGTGACGCGGCGGGCGACTTCGAGAAAATCATCGATTCCCTTCTCCGGAATCAGCCAACTCACCTGGCCCACCAGCGAACGGTTAGCTGGAATCGAAAAGCGTTGGCGAAATCGATTGGCGGCGTCAGCGTCTGAATTAATCCGCGACCGGTCGATGCCGTTGTAAATCATTTCGAATCGCTCGCGCGGCAGTGTCTCGATCGTCGTCATGCACCGATAGCCGTAGTTGCTGACGCAGAACACCTTCGTAATTGGAAATGCGATCGCGCGTGCGGCAACTCGCTTCCAGAAAGACGCTCGGCGCGAAACGTAGCCGGCCGGCCGTGAATGGTGATCGGTGAAAAAGACTTTGCCGGCGCCCGCGAGTTTCCCGATCCACGGATACCAGGTAAGGAAACTGACAAAATGAAGATGAAGCATCTGCGCTCGGTGCTTTCGCAGTATCCGGAACAAATCGAGACCGGCTCGCCAACCACCGTTCGTAGAATTGGCAAGTGTTTCAAATGAAACATTCGGCAGCTCAAGAAAGCGACGCACGTCCCCTTCCGGCTCCGACAAAAAGCACAACACGCTACGCCAACCTTGTTCCGCCAGTTGCGCCGACAATTCGCGCGCAAACATTTCCGTGCCGCCGATGCGGCGCGGCTCAACCCCAAACACTGAAACGAGAGTGCGCATGGTTTCCTAGTAGAGCAGATCCTGAAGTTGGGCTGTGTCGGCGCGTTTAGTCCTCCGTTGCTCTTCGATTAAGAGATCGGAAGGCGCAAGTAAAGCTCGACCGGAACAATCGCGATTAAGTTTGATTTCACTTCGAAGCTCATCGCTTCGTTGCGGATACCACGCAGCCATCACGAGTGGCC
>CBFHBI010000203.1:0-5699 GCA_965653755.1 uncultured Blastocatellia bacterium | reverse complement strand
ATTGCGGCACCTCGACTTGCACCTGATACGCGGTCCCCGAAGCCGGATCGCGCCAGTAGTTTGGTTGCGTGAAGCGGCTCGATGAGGTCGCGCCGACGAGTGAGCGCGAAACTTGATCGACGGTGACGCCGAGTTGTCCGGCGCGCTGGCGATCAATGTTGATATCTACGGTTGGATAATCCAGCGGTTGACCGAATTGCACGTCGCGCAACGATGAAATCTTGTTCATTTCATCGCGGAGTTTTTGCGCGTAGGTGCGATTCGCCGCCAGGTTCGATCCGCTGACGGCGACCTCGATTGGTGTCGCCGTTCCAAAATTCATGATCTGGCTGACGATGTCAGCGGCTTCGAAGGACAGCTCGGTTCCCGATAATTCACTCGCCAGCTTTTTGCGCAGACGCTCTTTCAACTCGGCTATGCGTACACTCGATCCATGTTTGAAGGCAATTTGCAGGACGGCCTCTTGTGGACCACTCTGCCATTGATAAATCGTGTTCACCGGAAAAGCCGGTGGCTGCACTCCGACATAACCGATGGTGATATCGACGTTATTCCTGCCGGCTTCGTCGGCTACGACGTCGAGCGCGCGCAGAGCGATCTGTTCGGTGCGTTCGATCCGCGTGCCCGTGGGCGCTCGCAAGCGCAGACGCAATTGGCCAGCATCGACCGCGGGAAAAATGTCGGTACCGAGATGGCGGCCGATGAAAACCAGAACGAAAATGACAACGACTGCATAAACCGCGAGCGCGAGCCAGCGCAAACGCATGAGCCGCGGCAGGGCAGAGCCGTATCGCGCTTTGACCCTGTCGAAGAATGTTTGTTTGTCGGCTTTGCCGTGCGCCTGCTTCATTAACCAGACGGACAGAATAGGAACCAGCGTGCTGGACAGGACGTACGACGCGAGCATCGAAAATCCGATCGCGAGCGCCAAGGGGATGAAAAGCGATCGCGTCACGCCGACCATAAAAAATGACGGCGCGAAGACCGCGAGAATCGAAAGCATCGCCAGCAAACGCGGGGTAATCGTTTCTTTGGTGGCAATCAAAACTGCGCGGCCGAGTGGTTCTCGGCGCGCGAGATGCGCGTGGATGTTTTCGATCTCGACTGTAGCTTCGTCGACGAGGATACCGACCGCCAACGCCAGTCCGCCGAGCGTCATGATGTTTATCGTCTGGCCGCTCAACCACAACGCAACCACGGCGGACAGTAGCGCTACGGGAATTGTCGTCACCACGATCAAAGCGCTGCGCAGATCGCGCAGGAAGAGCAGAACCATCAACCCAGTTAGCACAGCGCCGAGCGAACCTTCGATCACCAGACCTCTGATGGCATTCTTCACGTAACCTGATTGGTCCAGTTCGAAACTAATCTTTATGTCGTCAGGCACGAGCGATTGCATGCGCGGCAGTTCTGATTTCACGCGGTTGACAACGTCGAGCGTCGAAGCGTCCGCGCGTTTGGTGACCGGGATGTAAACCGTGCGGCGGCCGTTCACGAGTCCGTAACCGGTGAGAATGTCGCTGCCGTTTTCGACTGATCCAATGTCGCGCACATACACGGTTGGACCACTGCCAATGCGGATGGGAATGTTCGCCAGTTCACCAATCTGCGGAACGATCGAATTGACCGCGGCGATGCGATTCAAGTCGTCGATGCGCACATTTCCGGACGGCTCGATCGTGTTTCCGGTCGCGATGGCTTTCGCAACTTCTTCGGGCGACATATTGAACGAGCGCAGCTTGTCAGGGTCGGCGTGAATCACGATTGTGCGCACGTTGCCGCCGAACGGCGGCGGCGCGGATACGCCGGGAAGCGTCGAAAACACCGGACGCACCTTGAAGAGCGCGAGATCCTGAATCTCTGCGTTGCTCCGCGTGTCGCTGCTGAACACAAGTTGGCCCACAGGCACGCTGCCCGCATCGAAGCGCACCACGAAAGGCGAAACCGTGCCCGGCGGCATGAAGGCGCGGGAACGCTCGACATACGAAACGACTTGGGCCAGCGCGGTGCTCATGTCGGTGCCGGGATGAAAATAAAGTTTGCACAAGCCGACGCCTTGAATCGATTTCGATTCGACGTGCTCGATGCCAGTGATGTAAAGGAAGTGATACTCGTAATACGAGACGAGAAAACTCTCCATTTGCGCCGGCGTCATGCCGCCATACGGCTGGGCGACGTAAATGACCGGCAGATCGAGGTTCGGAAAGATATCGACCGGCATGCGCGCGTAAGCAAGCACTGCACAAAGCACGATGCCGATGACGATGACCACAATCGTGACCGGACGGCGCAGCGCGATATTGATCAGCCACATAAATTGTTACTTCGCGCGTTGGAGAAATGGTTTCAAATCGCCTTGTAGTCTGGCGGCGACCAACAACGCGCGCCAGACATTCAGCCGCGCCACAGAATTGTCGATCTCAGCTTGCGCCAGAAGCCTTTGCGCGTCGGCGACTTCCATCACGGTTGCGAGTCCATATTTGTATCGCTCGGTGGTCAGGCGCTCGGCTTCCTGGGCAGCTTTCATTTGATTCGGAGTTTCCTGCGCGATGCGCAGCGCGCCGTCGATTAAAGCTTGGGCTCGAGCGTACTGGCCTTTCAGGGCTTGAACGGTTTGGTCGAGACGCGCGTTCTCAACGGCCTCGTTTCCTTTTTCAATTTTCCGGCGCGCGCGAATACTGAAAAAATCGAACGCCGGAAATGTCACTGTCATCCCGATGGCAAAGTTCGGCACGGTGGGATAGAGGCCGTGCGCGCCTCCTTGAAATGTTCCGTCAGTAACGGCGCCGCTGCCGCGCGCATAGAGCGCCGATTGAAAATTGAATCGCGGCACCCAGGCATGGTCCAACGCCGACTCGCGCGCTTTGACAGTTGCAATCGCCGTCTGCTGTGCCACGATCACAGGATGCGTGTCGAGGTTGATTGCCGGCACCGAAACGTCCTGCGGCAGATCCAGCAAACGGCCTTCGTCCGCCGACACGTACGCACCCGGTTGGCCCAGCGCTTCCGCGAGAGCGGCTCGGTTGATTTCGGCATTTTGCTGGGCGCGATTCAGTTGAGTCTTTGCTGCCGATAGTTCGGCGTCGGCGCGCGCCGCGTCGGCGCCTGCGCGCAATTGATTGGTCACGAGCACGTGAACTGAATCAGCAAAGACCTTGGCGCGCGCGACGTTTGCTTCTGCCGATCGAACTGCTTCCTGCGCGGCAATCAGCGCAAGGAACGCGTCGGCAGCCGCGGTTTCCACATCCAGCTGCGTAACTGCAACGGCCGCTTCCGCCTGTTTCGTTTGGTCGCGTGCGACTTCCACGTTCGCTATCCGATATCCGAAATCGAAAGGCTCCCAGGAGAAGAGCGCGCCGGTCGAAGTGCCGAAGGTGCTGGCGAAAGATTTCGTTCCCAGCACCGGGCCGGTGATCGAAGGGATCACTGCCTGAGGCAAGGTCGCGCCAAAGATGTTATTAACGCTGGCGCGATTTTCCTGCCACAAGAGATCGAGACGTGGCGCGTACGCGGTGCGTGCGAGATCAATGCCGGCAGCAGTCGCACTCACCTGTGCTCGGGCAGTGCGAATCGAAGGGTAATTGGTGTCAGCGAGGGCCACGGCTTCATCCAATTTCATCGGCTGCTGCGCCGCGGCCGAGATTTGCGCCATCGCTGAGGCACTTAAAGCTAAAATCAAAATGCTGATGTGGCCCGCCTCAGAAACGCTTCGCACGGAATCACTCCTCGTCTTCATCTAACGCTGGCTTTGCAGAAACTGTTACGCAGAAGTTCTTTCTTTATGTAAGCCCTTATCAGTTGTCGAGGGCGCGGATAATATCATTGACACGGCATGAAATGGAAGCTATCGTTTTTCGTTGTCGAATCTCGATATCCAAAGCCGATACGGAAGTCCGCGATGAGCGATCAAGATTTGTATTCGGGATTAATCCGGCTGCATATTCTCTATCATGCGGGCCAGGAAGAGATTTTTGGCCTCGGAATCATCGAAGAGCTGGCGCACCACGGTTACAAGTTAAGCCCCGGAACTTTGTATCCGATTCTGCATGGACTGGAGCGCAAAGGTTACCTGCGTTCGTACGAGCATCGCGATGGCAAACGCATTCGCCGCGTCTATAAATCGACGGCGTCCGGCAGGAAGGCGCTCGCGGCGGCCAAGATTATGGTGACCGAACTCGTCGGCGAGATATTCGAAGACGAACGAACCCCCAAAGAGAGGAATCGAAAAAAGAAGGGCTAAGACATGAATGGACGCAGGAATTTTTTGCGCGCTTCGATGACCATGGGGACCGGGCTGGTTTTGGCGGCGTGTCACAGGAATTCCGCGCAGAATAATCAGAAAGACGAGACGAAAGGTGGCGAAGTAACCGCCACGGAAGACTTAATGCGCGAGCACGGAGTGCTCAGGCGCGCGCTTTTGGTTTACAGCGCTGCGGCGATGAAGTTACGGGCTAAGCCAGATTCAGTTGTGCCGGACGCGTTGATGAAGACGGCACAATTGTTTCGCGCTTTCGGCGAAGAGTATCACGAGAAGAAACTCGAAGAGGCGTACATCTTTCCGGCTGTCAAGAAAGCCGGAGGCGAAGCAGCGACTTATCTGGACATACTAGTGGTCCAACACAATCGCGGCCGCGAAATCACTGATTACATTATCAACGTGACTCAAGGCGCGAAGCTGAGTGGCAGCGCGGATCTGGCCAACGCTCTCGAAGCCTTCGTCTGGATGTACCGACATCACGCAGCGCGCGAAGACACGATCATTTTTCCCGCGTGGAGACAAACGATGAATGAAGACCAACTCGATGAGATGAACGACAAGTTCGAAGATATCGAGCACGCGCAATTCGGCGAGGACGGGTTTGAGAATGCGGTGAAGCAGATTGGCGCGATTGAAACGAGTCTGGGCCTGGCCGACATTTCCCAATTCACCGCGCCGCCTCCGCCGGTGATGATGCAACCAAGTCCGAGCGCCACGAGGTGACGACAATTTCGCGAAGCGTAAGTCGACTGGCGATCCTTTGCTGATTCCAGGCCGTAACTCGATCGACAACAGGCCGTTCCCCAGTAATAAAAAGCCCCTTTCGTCAATTCATTTTTTGTAAACATGGTCAAGCGACGCACCAGTGTCAGGAAATTAGCCTTTCAGTTCGTGCTGACGATCGGCATTGTCAATTTATTTGCCGATATGACTTACGAAGGCGCGCGCAGCATCACCGGTCCTTTTCTCAAATCGTTGGGCGCGAGCGCCTTGGTGGTTGCGGTGATTGGCGGAGGCGGCGAGCTGCTTGGATATGCAATTCGATCCGTGGCCGGCTACTTCGCCGACAAGACACACAAGTATTGGTTGGTGGTCCTCGCCGGATATGCGCTCAACATGCTCGTGGTCCCGGCGCTGGCATTGGCGGGCAACTGGCCGATCGCCGCGGCGTTGATGTTTGCGGAGCGTGCCGGACGCGGCATCAGAAAGCCGGCGGCCGATGCCATGTTGTCTTACGCCGGTAAGTCAATCGGACGCGGTTGGGTGTTTGGCCTGAATGAAGGATTGGACCAGGCCGGAGCTACGATTGGACCACTGATCGTCGCGTTTGTTTTATACGTTCGAGGCGATTTCCGCTCAGGCTTTGGAGTCTTGCTCGTATCCGCGTTGCTCAGTCTAGCGACACTTGTTCTGGCGCGGATCTCTTATCCAAGACCTCACG
>CBFHBI010000202.1:0-5699 GCA_965653755.1 uncultured Blastocatellia bacterium | reverse complement strand
TCTTGGCCCCGGACCCGTGACACTCACGAATGTTTCGGTGACCGGTAATCGCACCGGCGATGGTGGTGACGCTATTAGCGGGGGCCTGTCCAGCGGCGACAGCGGTTACGGTGGCGGAGTCTATTTTAACGGCGGTGTCGGCAATCTATCGATGACTAATGTCAACATCAGCAATAACATCATCGGTAATGTCGTCCGCGGCGACGCGGGCGGAGGCGGAGGACTCTTTATTAATGGCGGCACGACGACCATAGCTCGGAGCATTATCAATAACAAGGTCACCGGCTCGGTAAAAGGACAATTCAGCACGGCGGGTTACGGAGGGGGAATTGCTAATTTCGGAACGCTTACGATAACCGATAGCGACATTAGCAGTAATCAAACCGGAAGCAGCACAGACGGTCTGGGATTCGGCGGTGGCAGCGGCGGCATCAGTAACGATTTCGTGTTGACAGTGGTTAACAGCACAGTCAGCAACAACGCAACCGGCAGCCCCGGCGGCGCCGCGGGGGGAATCTCCAGTGGCGGCCAATTGAGATTGACGAACTGCACGGTCACCGGCAATACATCATTCTCGAACAATGTAAACGGGGTATACGTCACCTCAAGCGCCACGTACTTCTTAAGAAATACGATCGTGGCTGGAAACGGGAGTAGCGGAACCGAGGTAGCCGGCACTTTCACCTCTCAAGGGCACAATCTGATTGGGCGCTCGGATGGCTCGAATGGATTCACAGACGGCGTCAACGGGGATCAGGTTGGCACGATGGGGTCGCCGATAAATCCGCAGCTCGGTCCGTTGGCGAACAACGGCGGAGCTACGATGACGCACGCATTGTTGGGCAACAGTCCGGCACTGGATGCCGGAGATAATTGCGTGACGCAGGCTACGCATTGCGCCGATGCGAATATCCCGCAACTCTCAAAAGACCAGCGTGGGTTTAATCGATTAGTTGACGGGCCGGACGGCGACAGCACGGCAACGGTTGATATCGGTGCTTACGAAATGCAAAGTCCGTTAGCCAGCCTCAGCGACACCAGCACAAATGAAGATTTGCAATTGCAGGTCGCGTTTGACGGCGGCGATACGAGCACGATCATTTCAGTAACAGCCACCTCCAGCAATCCGACGCTGGTTCCTAATGATTCCGCGCATTTGACCGCCGCAGTCAGTGGCACGACAGGCGTGGTTACTATCAATCCAACAACTGACGCGAACGGCACAACCAATATCACGGTCACAGTTAATCGGACCGGGGGACCAGAAAGTAAAACTTTTCTGCTGACCGTCAATCCTGTTAACGACGCACCATCGTTTACCAAAGGTGCTGATCAGACTGTCAATGAAGATGCGGGTGCACAAATCGTTAATAACTGGGCGAGCAGTATTTCGGCCGGGCCTGCGGATGAATCGGGACAAACACTGACCTTTCAGGTAACGAACAATACGAACGCATCACTGTTCTCGGCTGGTCCGGCGATCAGTCCAACGGGAACGCTGACTTACACGCCGGCAGCGAATGCCAATGGATCGGCGAGTATCACAATCAATTTGAAAGACAGCGGCGGGACGGCGAATGGCGGCGCGGATACTTCACCATCACAAACGTTCACAATAACCGTGAATCCGGTGAACGATGCGCCCTCGTTTACGAAAGGACCTGATAAGACAGTTAACGAGGACTCAGGATCGCAGTTCTTTGCGCCATGGGCGACTGGCATTTCCGCTGGGCCCCCAGACGAATCAAGCCAAACGCTGACGTTCCAGGTCACGAACAATACCAACCCAGCGCTCTTTTCATTCGGTCCAACTGTGAACTCGAGCGGGCAACTCAGCTTCACGCCGGCCGCGAATGCCAACGGCTCAGCGACGATCACTATCGTTCTGAAGGACAATGGCGGCACCGCCAACGGTGGAGTGGACACTTCAGCGCCGCAGACCTTCACCATCACCGTGAATCCGGTGAACGATCCGCCTTCCTTTACGAAGGGAGCGAACCAGACAGTCAACAACAATGCCGGACCTCAGACGGTGGCGAACTGGGCCACCAACATCTCTCCGGGTCCAGCAAACGAATCATCACAGACGGTGACTTTCCAAGTGACGGGTAATACGAATCCGGCGCTATTCACCGCGGGGCCGGCGATTAGCTCGACCGGAACATTGACCTACACGCCAGCTTCGACAACGGGCGGAACGGCGACCATTACAATCAACCTCAAGGACGATGGTGGTACCGCAAACGGTGGGATAGACACATCCGCATCCCAAACGTTTACGATTACTGTCATCAACCCGACAGGAGGATTCATTAACTTTGCATCGAGCACTGCGAACACGACCGAGAGCTCGGGGTCGACGACGGTCAACGTGGTGCGCAGCGGCAACACGTCGCAAGCCGTGACCGTCAACTACGCCACCAATCCCGATGCGGGCGTGCCATGCTCTACCGCCAACGGTATCGCTTCGCCGAAGTGTGACTTCACGGCGGCGCTGGGCACTTTGAATTTTGCGGCGGGTGAAACCAGCAAGCCAATCACGATTCTGATCAGCCAGGATTCATTCGTCGAAGGTCCGGAAGTTATCACGCTGACACTCTCGAGTCCCGCTGGCGGTGCTGCCTTGGGTACCCCGGCCACAATGTCGATCACGATCGCCGATGATGCGACCGAGCCGCCGACCAACATCATCGATGATCCAAACCAATTTGTGCGGATGCATTATCACGACTTTCTCAATCGTGAAGGTGATTCATCGGGCATAGGTTTCTGGACCGGGCAGATGACCAATTGCGGGAATTCCGACTTAACCGTCTGTCGGGTGAATGTCAGCGCGGCATTCTTTGTTTCCATCGAATTCCAGCAGACGGGTTACCTGGTTGAGCGAATCTATAAGACTGCTTACGGCGATGCGACGGCGACTTCCACTCTGGGTGGATCACACGCGGTGCTGGTGCCAGTGGTCCGCGCGAACGAATTTCTGGCAGACACGCAACGCGTCGGGCGCGGCGTGGTGGTGGGCCAGACGGGCTGGGAGCAGGCGCTAGAGAACAACAAACAGGCGTATGCGCTGGAGTTTGTGCAGACCTCTCGCTTCATCAACGCGTTGCCGACGACGATGACACCGACGCAGTTCGTTGACAAGTTGAATACGAATGCTGGCAACGTCTTATCACCCAGTGAGCGGCAGACGGCGATTAGCGCGTTCGGCATCGCGGCGGATACGACCAACGTGAGTGCGCGGGCGCAGGTGCTGAGACAGGTGGCCGAGAATCAGAACCTCTTCAACGCGGAATTCAACCGGGCTTTTGTGCTGAGCCAGTACATTGGTTACCTTCGCCGCAACCCAAACGACTTGCCGGATTCCGATTACACCGGCTTCGAATTCTGGTTCCAGAATTTGAACCAATTCAATGGCGACTACATCGCTGCTGAGATGGTCAAGGCCTTCATCTCGTCAGGTGAGTACCGGCAGCGGTTTGGGCCGTGATCGCAGCGAATTTACGCTAACTGCTTTCTCACTTGGGCGTCTTTACCGGAGCTGCCGGCCGCGCGGGCAGCTTGGTCGGCTGATTCTTAATTTTCGCCATCAACTCTGCGATGCCGCGCTCGAGCTGCGGATCTTTGCCGGCGATCTCCGACGCGGGATCGTTTTCGACCTCGATGTCCGGATCGACTCCGTGCCCTTCGATTACCCATTCGCCTTTGCTGTTAGCTAAAGCCGAAGTGGGCACGAAGATATTGCCGCCGTCGATTAGCGGACCGCGATTGTTAATGCCGACCACGCCGCCCCACGAACGCTTGCCAATCAATGGACCAAGTCCCGCTTCGCGAAACATGTAAGGGAAGATGTCGCCATCCGAAGCAGAGTTCTGATCGAGCAGCGCGACCATTGGACCAAGGAACACCGCGTCGGGATAAGTGTTGCCGAAATCATCAGTGCGTCCGTAGTTGATGCCGAGCAGCTTACGTCGCAGCCGTTCGATCAGCATGCGCGAGACATTGCCGCCGCCATTGGCGCGCACATCGACGATCAAAGCTTCCTTGTCGATTTGCGGATAGTACCATTTGATGAATTCGCGTATGCCGTTTGCGCCCATGTCGGGAATGTGAATGTAGCCGATGCGTCCGCCGCTGGCTTCGGCGACGCGTTTTTGATTGCGCGTGACCCAATCGAGATAAATCAGATTGCCTTCGTCCGCGATGGGCCTATAAGAGATGACTCGCGATCCCTCCATCGTCGGCTTGCTATTGACGGTTAGGGAAACCGGGTTGTCTGCCTTGTTCCGCAACATCCGATAAATATCGTCCGTCGGCTTCAACTCATCTCCGTCAACGGCCAGAACGTAATCGCCCACGTGAATATTCACGCCAATCTCAGTCAGCGGTGAACGATAAATGTCTTCTTCATTTTCGCCGGCAAAGATCTTCGAGACGCGATAACGACCGGCCGCGCGGTCCAATTCAAACCGAGCGCCCGGCAGGCCGACACGTGGGCGCGGCGGAATCTGAAAGTCACCACCCTCGACATACGTGTGCTGCACACTCAATTCGGAAATCATCTCCTGGATCACATAGTTCAGATCCGAACGATGCGCGACGTATTGCAACAAAGGCTTGTATTGCTCGCGCAGAGCGACCCAATCGTAACCGTGCATGTTCGGCACGTAGAAAAAGTCACGGTAGCGCCGCCAGACTTCGTTGAAGATCTGATTCCATTCCTCGACCGGCACGCGATCGACTACGAGGCCGGCGATCGAAACCGGCTTGCGGCTCTTGTCGCCTTGTGGCGTCGCGTCATAAAGCCCGAAGCCTTGCGCGCTGCGCGCGAGAATCTTCGAGCCATCGCGCGACAGCGCATAGCCGCCGCCAAAGTCGTCGATGATCGTCGTTTCCTTGCGGTCTTTCAGTGAATAAATCTTGAGTTGCGGCGGCCGATCACCTTGCCTGCCGTAGTAGAAGGCGGGGCCGGTGGTATAAATCAAAAAGCCGGGCTTTGCCGCAATGCCGTTGTAGTTGTCCGCGCCGATTGGCACGCGAGCGACGCGACTCGAGATGCCATCGAAATCGATCGTCATCGTTTTAGACGCCGGCATAGTCGCGGGTTTAGCTTCCGCGGGCTTCTCGCCTTCGCCCTCTTTCTTTTCCGCAGGCGCGGTTTCGTCCTTCGGTTTGGTCACCGCGACTTCGTCGCTCTCAGCCGGGAACGGGTGCTTCACGTCTTTGCGCAAAGCCATCGCGTAGAGATACACGTCGCGGTTGGTCGCGTAGTTGAATTCGATGTTCGAGATTTGCGGCGCAAACTCGCGCTGACTGGCGAAGTAAAGGTAATTGCCGGCCGGATCCCAGACGGGACTTCCGGCATTGAACATGTCGTCGGTCAGGCGACTCAACTTCCCATCACCCGCGTTCCAAACATAGATCGACGCGAAGCCGCTGCCTCTCGTTGACATGCTGAACGCTAGATAACTGCCGCTCGGCGACCAGGTGTAGTCGCGAATTTGATTGCGCGGCGTTTTGGCGATCTCAATCATCTTCTTGTCGGCCACCGTGACGACGAAGACGCGGCCGTCTTTGTCCGAGAACGCGATGCGCTTGCCGTCGGCGGACCAATCCGGTTGATAACGCATCACCTGGCCGCCGGTCGTCAATTGCGTCGGCGGTTTCGAGCCATCCTGCGGAATTACATAAAGTTCTTC
>CBFHBI010000201.1:0-5708 GCA_965653755.1 uncultured Blastocatellia bacterium | reverse complement strand
TTGCTGCCGGCGTGCCTGGTCCTGAGCCTGCCGGTCGGTATTTCGCTGTTGCTGGTTATCGTTCGTTCGTTGCTGCTGGCTTTGTGACTGTTGCTGGTTGTCGTTTCGTTCGCGCCGTCCGCCGCGCCGATCATCCTGGGCGCTCACGAGGACGGCTGCGCCTAAGCCGAGCGACAAAACCAAAAAGAGGCGACCTATCTTAAGATTCGTCATGGCTGATTCTCCTTCTCCGGGGAAAACGAGGAGAGTTAGATTTTCGCTCTGCTCATTGGCAACCACCGTTCCAAAGCGCAATCAAGTGCAGAGCGCCGATCGAAATTTCGAACGACAACCGATATCGTCACGAGATGAACGTTATCAGGCACGAAATAGAATGCTCTCGAAACATTCGCGGCTGTAATTCGGCATCGCTTTCGCTTATATTGGGGACACAAGACAACTCAGGAGGCGTTCATGAAGTTCTTTCTTGACACGGCGAATCTCGACGAGATTCGTCAAGCAGCGGCGCTGGGACTGTGCGATGGCGTAACCACCAATCCGACACTGGTCGCCAAAGAAGGCAACGTCGATTTCAAACAACACATCGCCGAAATCTGCAAGATCGTTTCCGGGCCGGTGTCGGCGGAAGTAACGACCGACAAGCGCGACGAAATGCTGAAGCAGGGGCGCGAATACGTGAAGATTGCCGAGAACGTGGTAATCAAATGCCCGCTGACCCTCGATGGTCTGGAAGCAACGCGCATTCTTAACGACGAAGGCATCAAGGTCAACGTGACGCTTTGCTTCTCTGCCGCGCAAGCAGTTTGCGCCGCGAAAGCGGGGGCTTCCTTTATCAGTCCCTTTCTCGGTCGGCTGGACGACATTGGCGACAATGGGTTGCGCCTGCTCGAGGAGATTATCGAGATTTACGACAATTACGAATGGAAGACTGAAGTGCTGGCCGCGAGTTTGCGCCACCCGATCCACGTGATCGAAGCAGCGCGAATGGGTTCTGACATCGCAACCATGCCTTTTAAAGTATTTCAGCAACTGCTCAAACATCCACTGACTGACAAGGGCCAGGACCAATTTCTCGCGGACTGGAAAAAGACGTTGGCCGCGAAAGCATGATGCCCGTGGAACCATTCCCCCACCGACCTTCGGACCAGATTACGGTCGCAGTTCTCAAGCATGATGGGGTTGAGTATCGGCGCTGGCACGGACGGCTCGTGGAGTATGAGGGTCCGCTGGTCGTTCTCGACGCCGAGTTCGAAGCGGACGTCTCGCATCATCTCCTCGGCGAAATCAAACGCGGTTCGCGTCTGCTCGAATATTATTGGCTTGATCGCTATTACAACGTTTTCCGCTTTCTCCACGACGACGGCTCGACCCGGCTGTATTACTGCAACATCAACAAGCCGCCGACATTCGACGGCCAGATGCTGACTTACGTCGATCTGGATATCGATTTGATAGTGCGGCCGGACTATTCCTACGACGTACTCGATCTCGAAGAGTTCGCGGCCAATGCGAAACATTACGGGTATTCAGATGATGAAAAGGAAAACGTGGCGGCGGCCCTCAAAGAGTTGCTAGACTTGATCCGCAAGCGTCAATTCCCTTTTCAGCCGATAGAAGCGGACGCTCTGGCCGGCGCTTTCTGATATTATCTCCCGCATCGTTGCTCGCTTATGTCATCTCAAAAACAACAACCCGCGAAACTTTCCAAACTCGATCAATTGCATGAACGCGAGCAACAGGCCGAGCAGGGCGGAGGCGCAGCGCGCGTCGAAAAACAGCACGCGGCCGGCAAGCTGACGGCGCGCGAACGTATCGAGTTTCTGCTAGACGAAGATACGTTTCAGGAATTCGACAAGTTAGTCGAGCATCGTTCGCGCGACTTTGGTTTGGACAAACAGATTTATCCGGGCGACGGCGTGGTTACTGGTCACGGCCTGATCGATGGCCGCAAGGTCTTCGTGTTCGCGCAGGACTTCACCGTCTTTGGCGGTTCCCTTTCCGAAACTCACGCCGAAAAAATTTGCAAAGTCATGGACCTGGCGATGAAAGTCGGCGCGCCGATCATCGGCTTGAACGATTCGGGCGGCGCGCGCATCCAGGAAGGCGTCGTGAGTCTCGGCGGTTACGCCGACATCTTTCTGCGCAACACTCTGGCCAGCGGCGTCGTGCCGCAGATCAGTTGCATCATGGGACCTTGCGCGGGTGGCGCGGTTTACAGTCCGGCGATCACCGACTTTAACATCATGGTGAAGGACACGTCCTACATGTTCATCACCGGTCCGGATGTGATTAAGACCGTGACGCATGAAGACGTGACGAAGGAAGAACTCGGCGGCGCTGAGACTCACAATCGCAAATCCGGCGTCGCGCACTTTGCCGCTGATTCTGACGAGCACGCGTTGCGGATGGTGCGTGAGCTGATGTCGTTCATTCCTTCGAATAATCTCGACGATCCGCCGCGCTTAGCACCGACCGATTCATCAGAGCGAACCGAAGCGAAACTGAATTCGATCGTTCCCGACGCTTCGAATCAACCTTACGACATTCGCGAAGTGATCGATCTGATCGTTGACGACGGTTACTTCTTCGAGGTTCACCGCGAATACGCGCAGAACATCGTGGTTGGCTTCGCGCGTCTTGACGGCCGCTCAGTCGGCATCGTCGCGAACCAGCCGGCATATCTCGCCGGCGTGCTCGACATTGACAGCTCGATCAAAGGTGCGCGGTTTGTCCGCTTCTGTGACTGCTTCAACATTCCCATCGTGACCTTCGAAGATGTGCCCGGTTTCCTTCCAGGCATTTCCCAGGAGCATCACGGAATAATCAAGCACGGCGCCAAGCTTCTCTTTGCCTTTGCTGAAGCGACGGTTCCCAAAGTCACCGTCATCACGCGCAAAGCCTATGGCGGCGCGTACTGCGTGATGGGCTCAAAACACATCCGCACCGACATCAACTTCGCCTGGCCTTCGGCTGAGATTGCCGTCATGGGCGCCGAAGGAGCAGTAGATATCCTCTATCGCCGCGAAATCAGTGAAGCAACCGATAAAGCGACGGCCCGCCGATCCCGCGTAAACGAATTCGAAGAAAAATTCGCCAATCCTTACGTCGCGGCGGAACGTGGGTTTATCGATGAAGTAATCGAACCCGCGCAGACGCGGCCGAAACTTATTCGCGCGCTCGCCCTGCTGGAAAATAAACGCGATCAAAATCCACCGAAGAAACACGGAAACAGTCCGTTGTGATATGCCGGAAACAAAAAACTGCATACATCAAGACAGGTCAGATAATGCATGCTACGGGGAACTTATCGAATATAAAAGTGTTTCGTATTGTCCTTTGCATTATCCGGAGAGCGACCGGACCCTCGATTTTCACGGTGCGTATCTCGCCAAGCTCAACAATAAGGATTTCAATTTTAAGTGGGTAGTTTTCCCGTTACCAATTATTTTCGACCAACCTTTCACGTTTTCGGCCCCTGCAGATTTTTCGAACGCAGTCTTTGAGAAAACTGTAGCCTTTGTGGATACAGTTTTCTCGCAACCAGTCACATTCCATAGCACTACCTTTCAGGGCTATGCTCTCTTCCAACGTGTCAAATTCAAGGACAAGGTGGATTTCATACAGTCAGATTTTGAGCAACCAGCGAATTTTGTTGAGTCACAATTCGCGCTGGTGGTTTCCTTTCTTGCAGCCGTTTTCCAAAACTCCGTTACATTTACCCACGCGACGTTTGAGCGTGAGGCTATTTTTAGCGCGAGGTTTAAAGACTCGGTGGAATTCTCGAGTAAGCAGCCAGCGAACGCATTTCATCTTAACTCGAAAGTTTCATTTGACTGGTCAAGAATGGATCAGCCTGAACTAACAAGTTTTCATAACGTGACCCTTCGGCCTTACTGGTTCATTAACTCAAGCCCTCAGAAGTTCCGATTCATAAATGTTGAATGGAACAATGATATTCAGCAAGAAGCAATCATGGCGCGGCAGTTTTACGACAAAAGCACCCTTAGACTGCTTGGTGTGGTATATAGGGATCTGGCGATCAATTACGAGGAAGCACATTGGTACCGAGAAGCGTCAGATTTTCGCTACGCTTCCATGGACGCAATTAGACTTAACAAGCGCGGAGGGCGCGCATTTTGGACGTTACACTGGTGGTACTGGATTGCCTCTGGTTATGGCGAACGGATTATGCGTGCCTTTGTCTTCTTATCCGCAATGTGGTTGATATTTGCTTTTATCTACACACTCGCTGGTTTTGACCCCGATCGTCAGACAGAAGTTGGCGGTGATCAGACGACTGTCTCTACCGCCGTACCGCCCAAACCTCTTTCCCTTCCCAAGGCTTTAGTCTATAGCAGTGGCGCGCTCTTCCTACAAAAGCCGGAACCAAAGCCAGTGACCACCTTCGCGCGAGCAATGGTTGTCGCGGAATCAGTCTTAGGACCCGTCCAAGCCGCACTGCTCGTCTTGGCGGTTAGGCGAAAGTTTATACGTTAAATTCCTCAATCGAGGTGAGCCTTGCGATTTTTGCGATTCTCATTGGCCTTTCGGCTTTCGGTCGCCCATCGGAACGTCACGGTGCAATCTTCGTCGCCGGATCGCTCCAACCGCTTTGCCCTACTGAATTGATTGCGACAACGTCGATCCAGTAACGCTCGCCGGTATCTATCAGTTTTCTTAGGAAATTCCAATCTTGAACCAGGAATCGCGCCTGATTCCGACTAATCCGCCGCTCCCGTCGATTAGTGTGCGGCTCCCGCCGCTTAATCTATGGCTCAGTGCGTCGCAGGAGCGAATGCCGCCGTCCAGCAAGTGGAGGCCCCCGAGGAGTGGGTGACTGGCGCTTCCGCGGGAGGTGTTGATTCCAAGGCGGGAGCAATCGCCGCCGCAGAGCGGCCGATAGCCTCCGAGGAACAGATCAGCGCCGCTCAAGCGACGAAGGATGATTCCAAAGCGGCGGCTAGTGTGGCCAAGGCGGTGACCAATCCAGCCTAGGCGCCATTCACTCATTCCTAAGCGACTTTCGACCGCACCTTTTGTGGCCGATCTACTCCTCGGAGTGAGCGGATCCGGCCATGGCGGAAACGGTCGCCACCGAAGCGACGCTCACCCATTCCTCCTGACTCTTGACTTAATTCCCTCCTTCGCATAGAAGCATCTGCGCTCATTCAATTCAGTCTTAGGAGTCCCCGATAATGACACGATTTGTGGTTGCAGTCCTGGTGTTCGCTACACTCTGTGTTCCCACGTTTGCGCAAAGCAAGAGTGACGACATCGATGCGTTGGTGAAGGGTTACTACGCGGCGTGGAACACACTTAATCCTGATAACGCGGCGAAGTTCTACGCGAAGGATGCTGATTTGATTTTCTTTGACATTGCGCCCTTGAAATATGCGGGCGGATGGAAGGAATACAGCGACAACTTCAAGCAGAACGTGGCTCCCGGATTTTCGAGTCTCACGCTAACGCCTGGCAATGACATCAAGATCACCCGTAAGGGCAACATCGCGCTGGTGACGCTGACGTTTCACCTCGCAGCCAAACAAAAGGACGGGCAGGCGTTGGAGTTTGATGGCCGCCACACGATGGTTTGGGAAAAGCGCGGCGCACAGTGGCTGATTATTCACGAACACATTTCGAAGCCGTTGTTTTAGGCCTTTGATTAGTTAGCAAGGCTTCATAGATCTCTGATTACTGCCGGCCAAATT
>CBFHBI010000200.1:0-5710 GCA_965653755.1 uncultured Blastocatellia bacterium | reverse complement strand
TGGGCGGAAATTCTGGCAGCTCGCGGACTCGCCGCGCTTGCGCTAAATGACGTTGACAGTGAACGACGTTCATCACGAACGCGTCAGCGAGACTAAAACGCATAAAAGGCGTCACCGACGACCGCAAACGAACTTTATTGTAGTCCACTCCTCGTGCATCTTTGACCAGGCTGAGAAACTTCACTTGAGATTGCCGGAAGCGTTCCGGCGCTGCTGCGATGCTAGCCGAGTCAGCCGGACGGAAAATCTTTGGCGCCGGCATCTTTCGTTGCGTCGTCGGCAAGAGCTGCTTGATGACCCATCCTCCCATCAGCGTCGGTCGATACGCAGGAGGGTTGGATACCTTCCTTTTCCTCTGGCCCTGCGCAATCGCGCCGGCCACGTGCTGTTCGTCTTTCTCGTGGGTCACCGCAAGATGTTCGAGGCACTGCGCGATGCTCCATTTGCTCGCGGCAGGCTTCCAGTTAAGTTGCTCTTCGGTCAGACCGTTGACAAGCTGGAGAGCGTCGCGATTAACGTTTTCCGACTCCATCGTAATCGTTTGTAGCAAGTCGGCGGATTCGAGAAATTGCTTCATTAGCTTACTCGATCAAACGGTCCCGCCAGCTTCTCAATTAGGAAAGCCTGGTGTTTCACGCACGCGCCGTGCTTGTTCCAGATGCCGCTGCGCGTGCAGCACCGTGATCACAAAAGCGTCCGCCAGACTGTAGCGCATGAGCGGCGTCACCGGCGAGCGAATCCGTGTTTTATTGTAGTCAATGCCGACCGATTGCCGCACAAAATCGATGAACTTGCTTTGCTCGCTGAGAAACATCTGCAATGAGTCTTGAATGTGCGATGCTTCTGCGGGCCGGAACATTTTCGGCGCGCGCAACTTTCGCGGAGCTTCCGGAGCGACATGCCGCGCCAACCAGCCGCCCATCATCGAAGGCTTATAGGCTGGTGGATTCGTTGTCGGCGATTTCGCTTTTGCGCGATCCAAGGCCGCGGCGAAATACGAATCGAATCCGCGGGTCGCGACCGCAAGATGTTCGAGGCACTGCGCGATGCTCCATTGATCGGGCGCAGGCCTCCAATTGAGTTGCGCTTCCGTCAAATCGGCAGTTACCGCGCGCGCGGCTTCGTTGTTCTTTTCAGCGCCGGTAATGACAGTGCCGAGCAAGTCTGTCGAATCGAGAAATGTCTTCATATTTTGGAGTGCCACCGCTTTGTTATCATCTTCACGTGGCAAGAATGGAAAGCGGCGTCAAGCCGCCGCACTCCAAACTCAAAACGCCGCGCCGACCTTGTCCGCAGTTTCGTACGCGCGCGTGTCGCGAATCTTTTTCATCTCTTCGACGATCAATTCCAACTCTTCATCTTTTGTGTAGAAATGCGGCGAGATGCGCACACCCGCGCCAGGGCGATAATCGACGATGAATTCACGGCGAATTAATTCTTTGGTAAGCGCGGCTGCGTTCTCGTCCCAGACGGTGATCGTGCCGCCACGTCGATTTGGATCTTTGGGACTCGTGACGCGAAAGCCCGCGGCTTCGGCGAGTTCAATCCGATATTGAGTTTGTCGCATGCTCTTCCGGCGAATTGCCTCGACCCCAATCTCGTTGATGATCTGATAACCTGATTCGGCGGCGTACAGCGCCGGAATTGCGGGCGAGCCGTGCAGAAAACGCGTCACGTTCGGCGCGTAATGCATTTCAGTTTCAAACGCGAACGGATGCTCGTGGGCCATCCAACCCGTGGTCTTCGGTTCCAGCTTGTCACTCACATCAGGACGCACGTAAAGATATCCCGCGCCCGGCCCACCGCAGAGCCACTTGACGGAACCGCCAGTCGCAAAATCAACATTTAATTCTTTCACGCTGAAAGGAATCGTCCCCGCTGATTGATAAGTGTCGAGCACGACCATCGCTCCGACTTCGTGTGCGCGTTCAGTGATCGCCCGCGCGTCTTGCAGGAATGCGCTCTTGACAAGCACGTGCGAGATCGGAACCAGCAGCGTCTCGTCATCAATCGCCGCCAGCATTCGTTCAATTGGAATGGTGATGCCGTCGTCTGACTTCACTGTCTCAATCTTGAAGTTATGCGCGCGCGCGTGCGCCTCATACACGTACATCACCGACGGAAAATTCAATTCCTCGCAGACAATTTTGTTACGCTTCGAGTTGGGTGGCAGAGGCAGCAAGCATGAAAGAATCAGCGACTGACAAATAGAAACATTCTGATGCATGACGACCGTGTTCGCGTCGGCGCCGATAATCCGCGCGATCTGGTTTCCGACCGTGACCGGCATGTCCCACCAGCCTTCGGCCCACGCACGTACGCCGCGCGTCGCCCATCTGTCCGCATACTCGTGCAACCGTTCGTACGTCGCGCGCGGCATCGCTCCGAGGCTGTGCGAGATCAAGTAGACCGTCTTTTCCAGAATCGGAAATTCTGATCGGTATTTGAGAAGACTGTCCGTCATCAACATCAAGGTCCACTGAGATTGTTAATTTACCACACTGGATTCAAAGCGCGCCTGAATGGAGCGCGGACATCCTTGTCCGCAGAGCGAGCGCAGCTCGCTGGAGTTTTTCGCGCTGCGCGCTCATGCGGGCAGGGATGCCCGCGCTCCGTTAGCTTCCATGTTAAATTCATCGCGATGTGGAAGTTCGCCAATCCAATCAAGCATCCGATTCCGGAAGCGGTTTGGCCGACCGCGGAAGAGGCGTCGCAGTCGCTGTTATTTCAACCGATTAAGATCGGTGAGTTGACGCTTACGAGTCGCACCTGGGTGCCGGCGATGGTGCCGTGGCGTGCGACCGAAGATGGTTTCGTCACCCAAGATAATCTCGATTGGTATCGCCGGTTCGCCGAGGGAAGACCGGCAGCAGTTGTCGTTGAGGCGACCGGTATTCGCGACATTCCGAGTGGCCCACTTTTGCGCGTCGGTCACGACCGGTTTATTCCGGGATTAAAAAAACTTGTCCAAGCGGTTCGCGACGCGAGCGACGGCCAGACGAAACTCTTCATTCAGGTTATCGATTTTCTTGCGGTGAAGCGTCGTCCCGATCCGCAGAAATACTTCGCGCGTTTCCTCGACATCACGGACCGGCACCGTGAACGGCTGTCCGAGATCACCGGCTATTCAAATTGGGCCAAAGCCGACGAAGCGAATGTCCGCGCGTTTCTGGCCGCCGCTGAAGGCGACGTGATCGAACACGTGCTGGAGCGTCGCGAACTCGAATCGCTGCGCTTCGGTTATCGCGAGCGGGTGACCGATACGCATCTGCCGCATATCGAAGAACTGTCCCGAGTCTTGCCTGAGATCTTTGCCGATGCCGCAGCACGCTCACGCGCAGCCGGATTTGATGGCGTTGAGCTGCATTACGCGCACGCCTACACGATGGCTGGATTTCTCAGTGCATTGAATGATCGCAATGACGGTTACGGTGGTCCGCGCGAGAATCGTGTGAAGCTGCCGCTTGAAGTCTATCGTGAAGTACGAAAGCGAGTCGGCAGCGATTACGTCGTCGGTGTGCGGTTTCTCGGCGATGAAGTAATCGCCGGCGGCAATCGCATCGACGAGGCAGCCTATTTCGGCGTGGAGTTTGCGAAAGCAGGATTCGACTATCTTTCGATCTCGAAAGGCGGCAAGTTCGAAGACGCCGAGCAACCGAAAGTGGGCCAGGCGGTCTATCCATACACCGGCCAGAGCGGTTATGAATGCATGCCGACAACTTTGTCGGACGCGCGTGGGCCATTCGGCCGCAGCCTGCCGCTCGTCGGTCGAATCAAGCGCGCGGTGACTGAGGCCGGATTCCAAACGCCGATTGTGGCGACCGGCGGCATCACGACTTTCGATCAAGCTGAAGCGATCTTGCAGAGCGGCGACGCCGACATCATCGGCATGGCGCGCCAGGCGCTCGCGGATCCCGATTGGTTTCGCAAAGTGCAAGCCGGACGCGGCAACGAGGTCCGTCGCTGCACGTACACCAACTATTGCGAGGCGCTCGATCAAGCGCACCGGCAGGTGACCTGTAAGCTTTGGGATCGAAAGCAAATCGATGAGCCGGGGATCAGTTTGTCACACGACGGCCGTCGCCGTTTGGTTGCGCCAACATGGAAGTTTGAAAATTGACTGCTCTGATAATATTTGTGCCGTCAACGGAGGAATCAGTTCATGCCCGCCAAGAGTGACTTCGCCGCCGTGTTCGAAGAACTCAAATCAATCTTTAAGCCATACCTGAAGAAGATGGATGTGTCGCAAGACACCGACACTTCTTACTGGCTGAACACTCGCTACCTGATGAAGAACAAACAACCGCTGGCTTTCGGCGGCGTGCGCAAGGGGAAGAGTTATGTGAGCTTCCATCTCATGGCTGTCTATGCCTTGCCCGACTTGCTGAAGAACATCTCGCCGGATTTAAAGAAGCGGATGCAGGGAAAGTCCTGCTTCAATTTCAATTCTATTGACCAGACGCTGTTCTGCGAATTAGAGACATTAACCGAAGCCGGCGCCGCAAAATTCTCCGATGACAAAGTCATCGAGCAGTTGCGAACGATCCAAAGCGGCAAATGACGCGAATCACTCCAGACGATAATTCGGCGCTTCTTTCGTAATTACGACGTCGTGCACGTGCGATTCGCGCAGGCCGGCGGCGGTGACGCGTAGGAATTTTGTCTGCTCCTGAAATTCTTGGATGTTGTGACAGCCCGAGTAGCCCATGCCTGAGCGCAAACCGCCGACTAGTTGCGTGACCATCTCAGCCAACGTCCCGCGATAGGGCACGCGGCCTTCGATGCCCTCGGGCACCAGTTTCGATTCGACTTCGGTTTGTTCCTGCGCGTAACGATCGCGCGAGCCTTCGCGCATCGCGCCAATCGAACCCATGCCGCGATACATCTTGAAGCTGCGGCCTTGATAAAGAATCACTTCGCCCGGTGCTTCTTCGGTGCCGGCAAAAAGAGATCCGATCATGACCACGTCTGCGCCCGCGGCGATGGCCTTGGCCATGTCGCCTGAAAACTTCACGCCGCCGTCCGAGATGATCGGCACGCCCGAGCCGGCCGCGGCTTTGACGCACGACTGAATCGCCGAGATTTGCGGGACGCCGGCGCCAGTCACAACACGCGTGGTGCAAATCGATCCTGGGCCGATGCCGACTTTGACCGCATCGACGCCGGCGTCGATCAATTCACGCGCGCCGTCACCCGTGCCGACGTTCCCAGCAATGAGTTGTGCGCCTGAGTGACGACGTTTGATTTCTTTCACGGCTTCGATTACGCGCACCGAATGACCGTGCGCGGTGTCGATCACGAGACAATCGACGCGCGCCTTGACCAATTCATCGGCGCGTTCTTTGTAATCTCCGGTCGCGCCGATTGCTGCAGCGACGCGCAGACGGCCAAGATCGTCTTTGGCTGCCGTAGGATATTTGATGGCCTTTTGAATGTCTTTGACCGTGATCAGTCCTTTCAGGTGTTTGTCGTCGTCGATGACCAGCAGTTTTTCGATGCGATGTTCCTGCAGGACCGCCTTGGCCTGGTCCAGCGTCGTCCCGACCGGAACGGTGACCAGCGGTTGCGGCGTCATCACTTCTGAAACTTTCAGTTCGAACCGCGTCTCGAATCGCAAATCCCGATTCGTGATGATGCCAACCAGATGGCCATCTTCATCAACCACCGGCACGCCGCTAACTCGCGGAGCTTGGCGGGTGATTAGTCATTG
>CBFHBI010000199.1:0-5711 GCA_965653755.1 uncultured Blastocatellia bacterium | reverse complement strand
GCGCATGCGCTCCATGATTTCCGGTGTGACGCGTACGCCTGGCACTTCGTTGTGCAGAAATTCCGCGTTGCGAAATGAAACCAATGGCCAGATGCCGGCGATGATGGGGATGCGGCAGTGTTCGATACGCTTGAGAAATTCGCGAAGCTGTTCGATATCGAAGACAGGTTGCGTGATTGCATACTCGGCGCCAGCTTCAATTTTCCATTCGAAGCGGCGCAGCTCTTCGTCCATGTTCACCGCGCCGGGATTGACGCCCACACCAATTGAAAAGGCTGTCGGTTCGCCGATCGGATTGTTGCCGATGTCCAGGCCGTGGTTCAGCTTGTTGACCATGTTCGTCAAGCCAATCGCGTCGATGTCGAACACGGCCGTGGCGTCGGGATAAGGTCCCATCTTCGGCGGATCGCCGGTGATCAGAAGCAGATTGCGCAAGCCCATCGCGGCCGCGCCCAATAGATCGGACATCATGCCGAGCAGATTGCGATCGCGGCAGCAATAATGAAGCACCGGCTCGATGCCAATTTCCTTCTGGACCATCAAAGCGGTCGCCATCGCTCCCATGCGCGTCTGCGCGCGCGGGCCGTCGGGAATGTTCACGCCATCGACGCCCGCGTCTTTCAAGAGGCGAATCGCGTCTAGCGTCTTCCAGGGGTTGCAACCTTTCGGGGGCAGCACTTCGACGGTGGTGACGAATTCGCCTTTGGCAATCTTGCGCGCCCAGTTCGATCTTTCTTCGGCGGGGACGACGGTGACTTCGGGCGGTTTCAGATCTCGCACGCTCACCTTTGCAGTCTCAGAAACGGAAACTTGCTGAGTCCGCGGATGAAACTGGCGAATTGCGTCGGCGATCATCTTGATGTGCGCGGGCGTGCTGCCACAGCAGCCGCCGACGAAACTCGCGCCCGCTTGAATGATGCGCCGAGAATATTCGGCCATGTACTCAGGCGAGCACATGTAAATCTGTCGCCCGCCAACGTCGCGCGGCAATCCGGCGTTTGGTTGCGCAGATAATTTCTTGTCGGTCAGGGTGCGCATCTTCTCGATCGCGTTCAAAACGATTGCCGGTCCGACGCCGCAGTTGAGACCGATAACATCAGCGCCCCATGCCGCGATCCGTTTGGTGAATACTTCCGGCGTCGCGCCGAAGAGAGTGTTCCCGTCCATTTGAATCGTGACCTGGGCCACGATGGGTAAATCGCAAAGATCGCGCACCGCTTGAATCGCTTGGTGCAACTCGGAAATGTCCGAGAAGGTTTCGATGATGAACAGATCGACTTCGCCTTCGAGCAGCGCCGCAGCTTGGTCGGAAAACATCTGCTTCGCTTCATCGAAAGACGTTGGGCCATAAGGCTCGATGCGCAAACCGAGTGGTCCAATCGCGCCGGCGACCAGCGCGCGATTGCCCGCGGCTTCACGTGCGATGCGCGCGGCTTTGATATTTATTTCGCGCAAGTTTGCTTCCAGCCCGTAGGGTTGGAGCTTGTTCACGTTCGCGCCAAACGTGTACGTTTCGATGATCTCCGCGCCGGCACGCACGTATTCCGAGTGCACTTCGCGCACCAGGTCCGCCGCCACCAGATTCAATTCGTCGTACGAGCGATTGATGTAGATGCCTTTAGCGTAGAGCATCGTGCCCATCGCGCCGTCGAAAATATAGGCTTTGTCGGAATCGAGCAGTTGTTGGAAGGTTTCCATGATGTTATGTCCGTGGTCAGTTGTCAGTGGTCAGTTGCAGAAACCGAACAACTGACAACTGACTACGGACAACTGATCAAAATAAAAATCCCGCGCTAAACAACGCGGGACTTCAAATCCGTGAAGTTTTTCGGTCCGTCCTTCGAACTCGCCGAGCTGTTTAGCCGTTTGTTTTGCGTGGCCGCAAGTCGCCTTAACTCACCACGTTTTTCAATCAGGTTTATACGCCCCACGAATCGACGCTGTCAAGCATGGGTTTGGAGTTCCGCCTTCAGGCGGCAGCTCCGTAAAATGTAACGCTGCCTGAAGACGGTATACCAAAGAATCGCTTGACACGCTTCGTCGCATCTGGCTGAATGCTCGCACTCTCCAGGCAGTCGTCAGTTGATCGTTTCGCAATTTTCAATTTCCCTTTAAGAGGATCGCCACAGCATGAGCACACCAATCGATGGCACCGGCACAGTCCCCGCCGATGCCGCTCTGGATCGCGGATTCTTCGGCCACCCACGCGGCTTATCGACGCTCTTCTTTACCGAGATGTGGGAGCGCTTCAGCTATTACGGCATGCGCGCGCTGTTGACGTTGTACATGACATCGAAACTGGTCGATGGCGGACTGGGTTTCAACGAGGCTTATGCCGGCGCGATCTACGCGATGTATGTCTCATCGGTTTGGTATCTGCCGTTGATAGGTGGTTGGCTCGCGGACAAAGTCTTCGGCGCGCGGCGCGCGGTGTTGATCGGCGGCATCATCATCGCTTGTGGCCATTACTCGATGGCGATCGACAGTCTGCCGACCTTTTATGCTGCCTTGATACTGATTGCCTGCGGTACGGGTTTACTCAAGCCGAACATCAGCACGATGGTGGGCCAACTGTATCCGCCGGACGACAAGCGACGCGATGCCGGATTCTCGATCTTCTACATGGGCATAAATCTGGGCGCGTTTATTTCGCCCTTCGTCACGGGTTATCTCGCGCAGAGCGCGTCATTCAAAGGCGTCATCATCAAACTTGGATTGAATCCAGCGCATGCTTGGCATTGGGGTTTTGCGGCGGCGGGAGTAGGCATGACGCTCGGCGTAATTCAATACGTTCTGGGTGCGAGATATCTCAAAGATGCGGGTCGGAAGCCTGAGAAAAGAGTTCGCGCAACTGCGGAAGGCGCCAAGGGGTTTGATGTTGTCACAATTGGAATGTCACTCGTCGGAGCGGTGTTAGGTGCAGGCTTTGGTTACAGGTTCGACGCGGGCCTGGTTTCGGTTCCGTTCTGGACGGTAGTTGGTTACTTTGTCGGCTATCTCGGCGGAACGACACGACTGCTCAAAGGTGAAGAACTGCGACGCGTGCTGGTGATCTTCATTCTCGTCATGTTCTCGGTCATCTTCTGGATGACTTATGAGCAGGCAGGATCGAGCATGACGCTCTTTGCCGATCGTTTGACGCGGCTGGAAATTTTCGGCCGTGCGTTTCCTTCGAGTTGGTTTCAATCAGTGCCGGCCATTTTTGTAATCATCCTGTCGCCCATTTTTGCGGCTATTTGGCAGACCTTGGGCAATCGCCAACCATCCAGCCCGGCAAAATTCGCGTTGGGGTTGTTCTTTGCCGGCATCGCGTTCGTGGTGCTTACCATAGCAGCAAGTCTGACAGGCGCAGGTCGCGTTTCGCCGATGTGGCTGGTCGTCATTTACTTTATTCAAACGGTGGGTGAGTTGTGTCTGAGCCCGGTCGGTTTGAGCACCATCAGCAAACTCGCACCCGTGCGCATGGTCGGTCTGATGATGGGAGTATTTTTTCTTTCGATTTCCATCGGCAGTTACATCGCCGGCCGTACGACGCAGCTATTCGAAAAGGGAACGCCCGAAGTGTTGACGCGGGCCTTCGGAATTTTTTCCGGCATTACTTTGGCCGCAGCGCTCCTGCTGGCTTTGCTCACGCCTCTGATTAAGAAGATGACGCCACGTGCGGAGAGTGCATAACCATCTCTGGAGAAATAGTATTGCGAAATCAAACTCGTCTAGCGATCGCGATTCTTGTGCTGGCGATCGTTTCCCAGATCCACGCCCAAAACAAACTCCTCACTATCGATGACATCTTTGATCCGGCGAAGCGAATCAACTTCAGCGGCAATCCATCACACGTCCGTTGGTTGAAAGATGGCGAGCATTATCTCGTCGTAAGCCGTGATCGAAGTGCGTTTCCGCGTCTATTGAAAGTCGATGCAGTCACCGGCAAGTCGGAGCCGTTCTACGACGCCGCGAAGATGCAAGTGGCCTTCGCCGCGCTGCCGGGCATGAGCAAAGAAGACGCGCGCGATTTGGCGAATCAAAATTTTTATCAATTGAATCCGAACGAGACTGCGGTCCTTATCAACTTCGCGAATGATCTTTTCTACTACGAGTTTGGCAGCGACCGCGCGGTTCGGTTGACCAGCAATTCCGAACCAGAATTCGGCGAATCCTTCAGTCCCGACGGCCGCATGATCAGTTTCGTGCGCGGCGGCAATTTGTATGTCGAAGACCTGAGCATGCAGCGTCGCGAGCGCGCGCTGACCAAAGACGGTGGTCCGGAGATTCTGAACGGCAGATTGGATTGGGTCTATCAGGAAGAAGTTTATGGCCGCGGCAATTTCGGCGCGTACTGGTGGAGTCCCGATTCCACCAGAATTGTTTTTCTGCAACTGGACGAACGCCAGGTGCCTGAGTTTCCGGTGACGGATCACATTCCGGTCGATCAGATTATGGAGCTGACGAATTATCCGAAGGCGGGCGATAACAATCCGATTGCGAAACTCGGAATCGCGAACGCGGCCGGTGGCGACATAACCTGGATCGATACCAGCAGCAAGTATCGTCCCGAGGATCTTCTCATCACTCGCGTCGGCTGGTTTCCTGACAGCAAACACGTCTGGTTCACTGCGCAGAATCGCGAACAGACCTTTCTCGATTTCAATCAGGTCCAAATCGACGGATCGTGGATGACCTTGTTCCGCGAAACGTCGAAGACCTGGGTTGAAACAATCGACGAAGGTCTGCGCTGGCTGAAAGATGGTTCCTTTCTCTGGTTGAGCGATCGCAGCGGCTGGCGACACATTTATCGGATCAATCCGAATGTGTTTGGGACGTCGCCTACTCATCCAGTGACCAATCAAATCACGAAAGGCGATTGGGACGTGCGCCCGATCGACGGCGTCGATGAAGTGAAGGGAATTATTTATTTCAGCGGGACAGAGCACAGCTTCATTGCGCCTCACGAATACGAGATCAAGTTGGACGGTTCGGGACTGACGCGAATCACGGCGATGGAGGGAACGCATCGCGTCTCGTTCAATTCAAGGGCCACGCGTTTCGTCGATTATTGGTCGGACGTGAATACGCCGACGCAAGTGCGGCTGTTCGAAAATGGCAAATTCATTCGCGCGATCGACGAAAACAAAGTCGAGGCACTGTCGCAATACAAACTCGGCAAAGTCGAATTCATGAACGTGAAGACCAGCGATGGCTTCACGATGGAAGCGATGATGATCAAGCCGCCGGATTTCGATCCATCAAAAAAATATCCGGTGATGTCCTACACCTACAGCGGCCCGCAGGCGCCGCAGGTGCGCAACCAGTGGGGCGGCGCGACTTACATGTGGCACCAGATGCTGGCCGAGAAAGGCTATATCATCTGGATTTGTGACAACCGCACGGCGAGCAACAAAGGCGTGAACTCCGCCTGGCCGCTTTACCATAATTTTGGTGCGTTGGAGTTGCGCGATCTGGAAGACGGGTTCGCTTGGTTGAAGCAACAGCCGTACGTGGATGGCTCGCGCATCGGTCTGTGGGGTTGGAGCTACGGCGGCTTCATGACGAGCTATGCGCTGACGCACAGCCAGACGTTCAAGATCGGAATCGCCGGCGGCACTGTCGCCGACTGGCGCAACTACGATACGATATACACTGAACGCTACATGGGCACGCCGCAATACAACGCGGAAGGTAATAGGCGAAGCTCGCCGGTTCATTTCGCCAAA
>CBFHBI010000198.1:0-5715 GCA_965653755.1 uncultured Blastocatellia bacterium | reverse complement strand
GGCGAACAGCAAAGAAGCGGGACGCGACGAAGGCCTTAAGATCGCGCGTGAGTCTCTCGCCGAAGTGCGCGATCTGATTCACGGCGTGCAAGTCTCGGCGCCCTTTGGGAATGTGAAGTACGCGCTGGAAGTCTTCAGCGTGTTGCCTGAGTTTGGCCACGTACAAGAAGCCGCTGCGCCCGCGGCGTAAGGAGCGCACGCATCCTGCGTGCGGTGCGCCGGCATCCTGGCGGCTACTTTTCCGATACTTGCAGGATGCTCGCGTACCGCACGCAGGGATACGTGCGCTCCTCATGTTACACTGGCTCACGCAGTGGCAAGCGCGACAGTTGCTAAGAAGACTCATGGTCGTCAGCGAGTTCACAAGATCAGGACTCGCGCCCGATACGAACAGCGCAGACTAAAACGCATTTCCCAGACGGCCACTCTCGGCGGCCTCTTTCTTTCATTTCTCAAAATAGGCATCAGCGGTTTTGGTGGCGGCTTTGCAGTGCTGGCGCAGATTCGTCACCTGGTCGTGTTGGATCGCCGCTGGCTCACTGAGCACGACTTTGTCGAAGCGTTGGCGCTGGGCCAAAGCCTGCCCGGAACCAGCGCCGGTAACGCCGTGACTTATCTCGGATTTCGTCTGCGCGGGTGGCGCGGCGCGAGTGTTTCGCTGGCGGGATTCGTTCTGCCTTCGATGTTGATGATGATTGCGCTCGGTGCGCTCTACGATAAATTCCGTTCGCTGCCGAACACCGAACAACTCTTTCATGGTTTCAATGCCGCGGTCGTGGCGCTAATCGCCGTCACCGCATGGCGCATGGGCCGGCATACCTCCAGCAAAACCTGGCAGCGTATCTTGATTGTGCTTTCGTTTGCGGCGGTAATCCTGCTGCGCGCAACGGTGCTGGAAGTGATCCTGATTTCCGGTTTGATTGGAATCGGAATTGAATCTTTCGTCGAGCCGCGGCTGCCGCGCCTCGGGCGCATACGCAGTTTTGCCGTGCGCCGCCAGCAGCGAATCAAAGAGCGCATCGGAGTCCGACGCCGACGAAAACCGCATCGCTTTTACGGCGGTTACCTGACGGAGGCCATGGCGGAACAGCGTCTGCGCGAGATGAGCGAAAGCCTCGTGACGCAAACTCCCGACGTTGACGCACGGAGTGACGAATCAATTCATCAGAGTAAGCGTCCGCGAAATCGAAAGGCGTTCCTGCTTCCCGCGCTGCCGCTGATCACGAAGCTCGGTCTCGCGCTGTCGGTCTCGTTCATCTTCCTGCGCATCGGCGCGGTCACTTTCGGCGGCGGCTACGTGATGATTCCCGAAATTGAAAACGAAGTCGTCAACTCACATCACTGGCTGAATCATCAGGAGTTCGCCGACGCCACGGCGCTAGGCCAGATCACACCGGGACCGGTCCTCATCATGGCGACATTTGTCGGCTATCGAGTCGCCGGCACTCCGGGAGCTTTACTCTCGACCCTTTGTGTCTTTCTGCCTTCGTTCCTAATGACGATTGCGGCGGGCTCGTCTTTCAAACGCTTTCGCGCGAACCGCCAGACGCAAGCATTCCTCCGGGGAGTTGCGCCCGCCGTCACAGGATTGCTGGCTGCAGCCGCGTGGAGTGTCGCGCGCGCCGGCATTCACTCAATCATCGGCGCGACGATGACCGTTGTGATCGTCGTAATCCTGCTGCGATATCGGCCGAATGCGTTTTGGGTTTTGATGGGAGCAGGGCTGTTTAGATTTCTGCTGGCATGGGTGCTTTGGTGAAATCAACTTCGCACATAGTGCTTGAAGGCGGCTTCCAACTCAGGATATCGAAACTGAAAACCGACCGCCGTTAATTTTTTCGGCATCACCTTTTGACTTATCAGAAGCATCTCGTCAGCCATCTCACCAAACGCCAGCCGCGCTGCGAAGGCCGGGACAGCCAGCGCGGTCGGACGATTCAGTACATGGCCCAGCGTCTTGGTGAGTTCCTCATTTGTCACCGGATTGGGCGAAACGACATTCACTGGTCCGCGGATGCTTTGATCGTTTATGGCCAGCTTGATCGCGTTCACCGCGTCATCGATCGCCACCCAACTGATGAATTGTTTGCCTGACCCGACTTTGCCGCCCATGCCCATCTTGAACGGCGTGAGCATCTTGGAGAGCATCCCACCTTCGCGTGCAATGATTGGTCCAAATCTCAAATTAACGACGCGGACTCCGGCCTTCGTCGCCGGCTCGCACGCCTTCTCCCATTCGCGGCACACACCTGCCAGAAATCCACTACCCGACTCGCTTTGTTCGTCGAGCGTTTCGTCATCGCGGTCGCCGTAGATGCCAGTTGCGGAAGCACAAACAAAAACCTTCGGCTTCACTTCCATCTTGGCAATCGCTTCACTCAATAAATGAGTTCCGCTAACACGACTGTCGCGAATCTTTCGCTTCTGCTCGTCGGTCCAACGACCGGCGGCGATGTTTTCGCCGGCGAGATTGATAATGCCATCGAAACCCTCGAGCAAATGCGCCTGCACCTGGTCGTGATTGGGATGCCATTCAATTTCACCAGGCTTTGGAGCGCCGCGCACCAGGCGCGTGACGTTGGCGCCGTCGGCGGTCAGGGACGGAATGAGGGCGGAGCCAACCAATCCGCTCGCGCCCGCGATGGCAATCTTCATTTGGCGGTTTCTTTCCAGTCAGAAGTCAACAACCGAAACGCGTACGACATCGTAACCCACTCTGCGCTTCAGTGCACATTAATAAATAGCCGTCGAATTACCGTTGATCTAGCGGATCTCGTCGCGGCGGGACGAAATATTTATAGAACTCGTATCAAACAATACTCGGCGCCGAGAGGAGCATAATCATAACTGTTTCGCACATTCCGATCCTCCGGAGCGGAGTGCATAGTCATTGCTAAGGCTATGAACGTTAAGCCGCTCTGCGGCCAGAACACGACACATTTACTTCGTTGTAATTAAAGCAAATCTATGTAGAATTCACGGACTGATCCGCTGCCTGAGTCTGCGCGTGAATCGTCGCTTAGCCTTTGCCCTAATCCTGCTCTCACTGCTCGGCGTGTGTTTGGCGAAGCTGGCCGGCAGCCGCGCTCAATCCGGAACGCCGCGGCGAATTACTAATACAACCGAAGAGGGATTCAATCTCAATCCGTCGATTAGTGGCGACGGCCGCGTGCTGGGTTTTGAATCGACTGAAGACATCGCTGCGGCGGGCGGAAGCGATCACTTTCGCGCCATTCGCGCCAACATTACCACCGACCCTCCATCGTTCGTTCAGGTGGCCGGCTCGCGCTTCGTCGCTCCGGCGCTTTCACAGGATGGTTCGCGCATCGCGTTCGCGTCGAAGGATGATCCGCTTGGCACTAACGCTGATGGAAATTCAGAGATTTTTCTGTTCGATGGCGCGAAGCTGATTCAGATTACCAACACGTCCCCAGCGAGCTTGATCAGTCGCACAATGGATGGGAACTTTCAACCGTCCATCTCTGATGACGGACGGTTCGTTGCCTTCTCTTCGAATCGCAATCTCACCGGACAGAACTCCGACGGCAATCTGGAGATCTTCGTTTACGACTCGGTCGCGAGTTCGTTTGCTCAACTGACGAATTCCTCAGGAGTCGTGGGCGCGACGGACGCGAAGATCAGCGGCGATGCATCGACGGTCGCGTATATTCGCGATACTGGAGCCTCGTCCAGCACGGCGCGTGATTTGATCAAGCAAGCGCGTTTAGGCGGTTCGTCAACTGTGCTCGCGACCGGTATTCAGTCGATCGCTATGACCTACGGCCGCGCAATCAGCGACGACGGCGCGCGCATCGTTTACTCGGCTGAGACGGCGACGAACACAACCCAGGTTTTTATGTTCGATGGCCGCGGCGGCGCAACCATTCGTCAAATCACATCGCTGGGCGGGCGCGTCACCGAGGTTCCTCTCGATCCAACCATCAGCGGCGACGGCTCGCGCATCGCATTTGCGACGCGACGAACGGTCAGCGGCGCGGGCAGCAACTCTGACGGTGGTGTGGAACTCTACCTCTACGACATTCCCACGGCGACGTTTTCAAGGATCACGAACTCGCCGTCGAGTGCAACCGCGGAAGTCGTCTCATCATTAAACGATGACGGTTCGATCGTAGCGTTCAATTTTCCCCGCGTCCTGTCCGGCGCGGTAACAAACAGCGGCGCCGAAAACAATTCTGAGATTTACATCAGCGGCACGCCGGCTCGTCCGTCATTCGGCGCGCTCACGATCTTGAACGGCGCGTCTCTTGGCAATGACCCCGCGACCAGCAAAGCCGTCGCGCCCGACAGCATCGCCACCGGACGCGGCGGGCTGCTCGCAAATTCAACCCAACAGGCGCAGCGTCTGCCAAACGGAGCTTTTCCAACCAACGTCGGCGGCACGACTGTCACGGTTAACGGCCGCTTGGCTCAAATCTTTTCCGTCTCGCCGGCACAGGTAAATTTTCTGGTGCCGGCGCAGACCGAAATCGGCACCGCAGACGTCATCATCACAAACTCCGAAGGCTTCCCTTCCCGCGGCAGCATCGCCACGTCACGCTCCGCGCCGGGTGTATTCACGAAGACCGGCGATGGAACCGGCGAAGCTCTCGTTTTGAACAGCGACACGCTGCAAGCAAGTCCATTCGATCCGAGCAATGGGAAATTGCGGCTGACGATCTTCGCCACCGGCGCGCGTAATGCAAATACACTGTCGGTTACGATCGGGGGACAAACGCTTGCTCCCGAATTGGTCATTCCGTCGTCCTCAATGCCAGGCCTGGATGAGGTGCACGTACTCGTGCCGGCAGGTCTGACAGGCGCGGGCGTCGTGACGATCTCAGCGCACGGAGATGGCCGCGACGCCAATCCGTCGAACACTCGATTCAGCGGCGGAGAAATTTTGATTAATGAAGTGCTCGCGGACCCACCGGGCAGCGCGCCGACTGATTTGATTGGCGACGCGAATCATGACGGCGTGCGCAGCTCGAGCGACGACGAGTTCGTTGAATTAGTTAACTCAACCGAGCACGATATCGACATCAGCGGCTATCAATTGTTTACGCGCAGCTCAACCGCGAGTAGCGACACGCTGCGTCACCCTTTCGCCCCCGGGACCATCGTCAACGCGCACACCGCCGTCGTCGTCTTTGGCGGTGGCGCGCCTAACCCATCCGATCCAATTTTCGGCGGCGCTCTAGTTTTCAAAGCATCGACCGGCGGCTTGTCGCTCAGCAACACCGGCGGCTTAGTCACGTTGCGCGACAACGCGGGCTCAGTCGCGAACATCTTTGAATACGGCGGCGCGACCGGACTCAGCGGCGGATCGAATCAATCGTTGACGCGTTCGCCGGATATCACCGGCGCGTTGACCGGCCATGCGGGAGCAACCGGCGCTAATGGCAGACTATTCAGTCCGGGCACTCACGTTGACGGCGCCCCTTTCACAACCATCGCAATTGCCCGCATCGATCTCAGCCCGATTTCGCCCGCCGTTGACGCCGGCACGAAACAGCAATTCACGGCGCGCGCCTTCGATGTCACAGATCAAGAAGTCCCTGGCGTCATCTTCGCCTGGCAATCGAGCAACACCTCGGTGGCTACCATCGATCAGACAGGACTGGCGACGACTTCGAACGCAGGCACAACACAGATCGTTGCGAGCGGTCGTGGCGTTCAGTCCGCGCCCGACACGCTGACGGTGCGCGCGATTCAACG